>CBFHYB010000115.1:0-5098 GCA_965659915.1 Candidatus Thalassarchaeaceae archaeon | reverse complement strand
GACTGGTTTCCCTTAGAATCAAGATGTTGCCTACCATATCCCTCGCGATAAAGTAAGGTTACAGCGACTAGATCTACTTCTCCATCAGCAGCTGACTTTACATGGTCACCTGCTAGTACTCCAAGCCCACCAGAATAGGTGTGAAGGTCGGACCAAAGTCCAATCTCTGCTGAGAAGTATGCGACCACCATGAGTACACCCGATAGAAATCAGTCATATCATGTCTGCGCAACTAGTTTCCTCGGCCTGATCTGTAGACTTGCTGGCCAAACCAGTTTAGACTATCATTAGTGAGTTCATCCCAATCGAATCTCCATTCCCAGTTTCCATCTAGAGTACCTGGGGTGTTCATACGCGCTTGTGAGTCCAACCCCATAACATCTTGAAGAGGGATGATTGCAAGATTTGCAGGTGAATTCAAAGCATCTTGAATCAAATCCTGCACTGGTTTACCCCCCCAACCAACGGTGGTATCATTGTCATGAGTCCCAGTATAAACCACCGTGTCCTCAGAATGATTCTCTGGATTGTGAGGGTTGTCAACATCATCATTGGAGAAATGCAAGACAGCCATACCTGGTATCCCATTTTGTTTTCTCAACTCAACAACTGATGGTGGAATGATTCCCAAATCTTCGGCGACTATTTTACCCGCAGGAGCGACCTCAAGGATGGCCTCAAGAAGTTCTGCCTTTGGCCCTTGAACCCACTGGCCATTCTTGGCAGTTGGGTGATGGGCTGGAATTTCCCATGCTGAATCTAAGGCGCGGAAATGGTCGATTCTAACGAGGTCAAACATCTCAAACATACGTGCTGTGCGTGCTTTCCACCAAGCGAAATCTTCGTCACGGTGTGCATCCCAATTATACAGCACAGTACCCCACTTTTGCCCGTCTTCTGAGAAGTAATCAGGTGGGACTCCTGCGACCACCGAAGGCGCTCCGCTAGCCTCAAGTTTGAACAAATGTTGATTTGCCCAAACATCCGCTGAATCGTGGGCGACAAAGAACGGTAAATCACCAAACAGACTTACCCCGCATTCCTCTGCAGTATTACGTAATTGACTCCAATCAATTTTGATGATGAATTGCTCTTCCATCCACTTACCCATTGAACCATATAACTCATCAATGACCTCCTTGATTGCCTCTGGATCTCTATCCCTAAGTGGAGCTGGCCATTGTGTCCATGGCAATCCATCTAACTGATATTTCAAAACCGCAAACAGGGCGTAGTCCTCTAACCAATGGAGATTTTTCTCAATCCACTTCTCTACAGATTCGTAATCCAAGCGATAATGCATTGCAGGGTCACGAAATCTATCCCAAACTGCAAAGGCCGAATATGATGCATATGGTGACCCATGCTCATCGGGCGGTGTCAGCGGCAACATCTGCCATACACTGCAACCGATTTGGCTAAGTAATCTACAAAATCGCTGAGCATCTTCGCCCAAAGTTTGCGAAGGAAGCGATGTGAGATGGCAAAGAACACCCGCTTGGCGCATGAACGGCCTACGGCCGTTGCTACCATAATGTTTTGATGTGCCTTCAACTGCCAAATGTGATGAAGCGCCACTCAGTTGCAATTGCAATCCTACTTTTGATGACGCCACTGCTTGGCATCATCAGTACCGCTGCCACACCTGACAACATTACAATTGATGGTGACCTATCGGAATGGGACTCTGACACGCTGATAGATATTGATTCAAATTCGTCAGTACCTTTCAGAATGACATGGAATGATACTCATCTATTCTTTGCATGGCAAGAAACCGATTGGGCAAGTGTAAATGAAGGGGCTGACCTATTCATTTATCTGAATACTACAGAAGGTGGAAGCCCTCTGTCAAAAGAGTGGTCTCTTTCACAGACTTTACCATTTCCAGCAGACTTCGCTTTCGTAATTGAGGATTCATCATATTTCTCTTTGCAAACCTACGATGGAATCGGATGGGTTGAAGCGGACCAGACTGGTGTTTCAGCATTTGTTGGCTGGTCAGGTAATAAAAATACAGAGATTTCCATACCTTGGAGCAACATTGGATCCCCCACAAGTTTAGCAGTTATTGCTTGGGCGCAGTGGCAAGATGAAGGCAATGTTTGGACTTCATTCCCATCTGAAAATCCTGCTAGTAATGATGGCGCAGAAACCTTCACACACGCCTATGTGATTGCAGACCGTACTGTTGAACAGACACCAGCATATACACCCGTTGTTGATTTCACTGGAACTGTGGAGAAAATGGACGATGCTCTGAACTTGGCAATAGTTTTTCACCAACATCAACCATACTACAAGAACAAATTAACTGGCATGATTGAGATGCCCTGGGTAAGAGTTCATGGGATGACTGAATACGTTGATTCCCCGGGTATTTTAGCCCAACACCCCGGCACAAAAGTGACCTATAATTTGGTGCCGTCATTTGTTGAACAACTGATTGAGTACCACCGTGATGGAACCGCCGATGTCCATACTGACTTCGCTCGGCGGTATTGGCCTGTTGATGCAAATGGGTCTGTGACTGATTATCCAAATGCCACAGCACTAGAATTGCACACAATGCAATTTCAATCATTTTGGAATTCGGGGTGGATTTACAATGTCACCGCTGGTGACCCTGAATTAGGCTGGCTATTTCCCTCTGCTGCCCGTTATTCAGAGATTTATGGAATGACAATGCATAATCTGAAACCAGCGACAATTATGGATGATACTCTGCTTCAACCTCAAGAATTTTTGGACTTGCAAGTGCTTTGGTATCTGTTCCAATTCTCCCCCGACTATGTATTAGGTGAATATCAATTGATTGAGGATTCAGTTGCTGATGGCAGGCCTGCTCATTATAATCAGACTCTGAAATCACTGTATGAGCAAAATGGTAACTATACACCAGCTGATTTGTCATTTGTCTTGGCAACACAGCAAGAGCATTTGGCAAATGTGTTGCCGATGTATTCTGCCTTGGCCGAAAGTGGCCAAGTTGAATTGACTACAACTCCATATTATCACCCGATTATGCCGTTGTTGATGATGGACGGCTGGACTTTTGAAGATGGTATTCGCGTCAACAAAGATTCTTGGCCTGATGATGTTGCTAGCCAACTAAACAACGGAATGGATTTGTTTGAGCAAGAATTAGGATTCCGCCCAACAGGAATGTGGCCATCAGAACAATCGGTTTCTCCAGCAATGGTTCAACCGGTTTCTGATGTAGGAATCCAATGGATGGTAACTGATGAAGTCAATTTGGAAGAATCAACAGTTGCAGGCGGTGCCACAATAGATACCAGCATCGCCTCTAATTTAGCAATCCCATGGATTGCAACAGGCATAGGTGATGATGGCACCTCAACCGGTACCGGAGGAGGTGGTGAAGTTGCTGTCATTTTCCGCGACCGCGTTATTTCAGATAGAATTGCATTTCAATATGGATCAATGACTCCAGCCGCCGCAGTTTCAGATTTCATCGCTTACATTGATGATGTTAGACAACAACTACTTGCAGAAGGAAAAGACCCATCTGACCACCTTCTAACCGTGGCACTAGATGGTGAAAACTGGATGTTTATGTCAGAATTCCAGCACCAAGATGGAGGACGACCATTCATGGACGAATGGTATGGCCGACTCGCAAGCCACCCATCAATAGTGACCACCACACCAAGCGAATTTTTGGAGAAGAACCTCACTTTACCGCGTATTGAAACTATCGGCACCGGCTCGTGGATTGACGGAACTCTGTCCACTTGGGCAGGAGAAGCCGAAGAGAGTTTAGGCTGGCAACGCTTGATAGAAGCTCGTCAAGCGTTGATTGCATTTGAGGACACTAACCCTACTCATTCCGGACTTGATGCGGCCTGGGAATCACTCTACATCGCCGAAGGAAGCGACTGGTTTTGGTGGTACGGTTTGGACCAAGACAGTGGCTATGACGAATTATGGGACACACTTTTCAAGGTACATCTTTCCAATATTTACCGAGCAATTGGGCTTGAGTTGCCCCCATATTTGCAAGACTTGTGGACTAATCCTGCGGTTCCCACTTTACCCAATACAGGGATAATTGAACCAATGATAGACGGAATTGCGCTTCCTGGTGAATGGGATGGTGCGGCTAAATACAATGCATCAAGTGTTGATGGCGGTACCCTAGATATTGACTCATTCTATCTTGGATATGACGCTTCTAATGTTTATGTGAGAGTTGACATGGCATCTACCCCCGATTTCTTTGAAGTAGCAGACATGGATTGGGGACCAGATTTATCGGTCTACTTTATGCAGGCGAATGCAGTCAATTTCAATGAAGTTGAAACTAATTTTAGGACGTATTATGGCAACGAAATTCTCGGATTTCCAGCCAAGAAAATGATTTCGTTTGATTTCAACCAAATACGAGCGGATGGTAAAGCAAAATGGAACCTATTTGATGCTCAAGGAAAAATTGGAGATGACGAGCAGTGGTCACTTTCGGGGACTTCAAACTTAGGTGATACCGCCGCTGAAGAGGTCTATGAATTTAGGATACCTTGGTCAGACTTGGGGCTCGCCCCAAGATATTCTACACGCGTTAAAGTTGTCACGTCAGAAGTGAACTCTCTAGCATACGGGGATGGAACAGATTCTGAGATGGCACCACCTGCGCCAGCCGAAATGATATTACCAGATTTAGAACAATGGGTGACTCTTCTCGACATTGATGATAATGTAGGAGATGAAACAGGAGATGGAGACTACACCTATCCGCTTGCAAGTGATTTTGCCCCAGGCAGTGGTCTGTTTGATGTAACTCATCTGAAAGTGAGTCAAAGTTCTTGGAATGCACGTTTTGAGTTGACTTTTGGAGAAATTACCGACTTTTGGAGTCTTTCAAACGGATTCAGTCACCAAATTGTACAAATTTATGTTGACCAAGGAGATATGATGTGGGGTGAAACCGATATGCTAGAAGGAGCGAATGCAGTAATTCACTCAGAATGGGCTTGGGAGGTTGCGATTTCAGCAACCGGAGAGCCAGGCGCGGTGAAATCAGTAAATGCACAAACCGGAGAAACATCTGCCAAAGGAATTGAAGTAAGTGGAAACAGCG
>CBFHYB010000114.1:0-5108 GCA_965659915.1 Candidatus Thalassarchaeaceae archaeon | reverse complement strand
GTCATTACGCTCAAGCGCATATGGAATCTGAAATTTCTGGATGGCAAAATTTGACAGGCCCATATCCTGTAATGATTGTTTCAATTGGAAGTTGGTATGATATTGAAACGATGGAATGGCTGAATGAATCAGAACCCGAAGAAAATTATTTCGTACCTCAGTGGATTTTGGGCATGGGTGCTCATGACTCGATTATTGTCAACGAAACAACTGGTGAAAGAGGTGACCTAACTGAATACTATTTTGCACAACAAATACCTCTTCTACTCGTAATTGATCATGAAGGATATATTGTTGGCAAACAAAATTCAGGAACTCCTGTTGAGGGCTGGGATGAATTTGATGCAGCGGTGGTTTCTGCTAATGCAGGCGAATCAGATGATTTGCGAATAGGTCTCAAGGAGGTTGACAGGAGTTTTACTGGAATTCTTGCTCTTGGTTTACTATTGGGGATTCTAGTTTACTTCTCCCCATGTGCCTTTCCTGTTCTTCCTGGCTACATTGGGTACTACATCAGTTTAGGTTTGAGAGAAGAAGAGTTGAGAGAATCTGGAAAACTCAAGGGTTCAATGCCAAATCATGTCACAGGAGGCGCTCTTGCAGGAGTAGGTATGTTGACATTTTTTGCTATTCTAGGGCTATTAGTACTTGGTTTGGCCGAGTTTATCAACATCGCCGGTTACCTCCATCGATTCGCAATTTTCATTGCAGTTCTACTCTTTATTCTAGGTTCATTCATGTTGATGGGCGGTACAGCACATTTGCTAGGTTGGATTGACAAATTAATTGTTCAGCGTTTCTCTACCACTGAATCTGATGACTTGTTCACACCTCGCCGTAACATGTACTTGTGGGGAATCGGTTATGCTGCTGCATCAGTTGATTGTACGGCGGCAATTGTATTGCCATATTTGGGCTACTTACTTTCTGGTGGTACTTCTGCTGTAATTGCTGGCCTTGGTGGAATCATGCTTAGCGTATTTTTGCTCATGATGTCTGTCACTGTAGTAGTGGGTGTTGGTAGCAAGAAGGTCGAAGCCTTCTTACGAAGGGCTACTGATATGATTAAGATGGTAGGTAGCTGGATGATGATGTTTGCAGGAATTGGTTTATTCCTGTATTTGACACAACCAGAATTAGTGTCCTCACTAATTTGATTTTATCATTAATATTTATCATTATATACTCTGCGCGCACGCACGGCTACAATGGAACCAATCATGATGCTAGTTCTTGCCTTGTCGATAGCAGTTTGTGCCTACATGGCATGGAATATCGGTGCAAATGATGTAGCAAACGCAATGGGTACTTCCGTTGGGAGTCGTGCTCTAACCCTCAAACAAGCAGTTATCATCGCAGCAATTTTCGAATTCTGTGGGGCTTTCTTCGCAGGTGATGCCGTAACGGACACCGTCCGCAAAGGCATCCTATCGGTAGATTTTGAGAATACTGATATGATCACCGGTGCATTTGCTAATGATCTGATGTATGCCTTCATCGCCGCAATGATGGCGGCTGCCGTTTGGCTCACAATCGCAACACGATTCGGACTACCTGTATCGACCACACACTCCATCATCGGTGGTATTCTCGGTGTTGGCCTAATCTTGGAAGTTCAACACAACACGAGTCTTATCGATTGGTTAGTCGTTCGCAAAGTGGTGATGTCTTGGGTTGCTAGCCCTCTAATGGGTGGTATCATTGCCTTCCTTTCATTTACTGTTGTACGTATGACCATTTTGGAAGCAGATAACCCTATTGAGAGATCGAAATGGTTGGCTCCAATCTTGGCGTTGCCGACATTCTTTGTTCTCGGACTAGCACTTCAATTCAAAGCCCTCAAAGGATTCTTTGGAAAAGCCGAATCCAATGGATGGATTGCCGACAAATACGATTGGTTGCCAGTCAAAGAAAATGGAGTATTCAATCCATGGGCGGAAAACGCTTGGTTCCCAATTAATAGTTTGATTCTAGCATTTGTCATTGGCCTAGTGGCCAGCATCATTCTATGGGGAGTTCTACGAAAATACGATTTTTCCAGTGAAAAAGGTGGATTTACAGGTGTGGAACGTATCTTTGTTTGGTTGCAGATTATCACTGCAGCATACGTAGCTTTTGCTCATGGTGCTAATGATCGTTCTAATGCAATTGGACCCATGGCTGCAGTCTATCAGATTTTAGCCAGTGGTGGTGAATTAACTGCCAAGGCAGATATCCCATTATGGTTAGTTCTGCTCGGTTCTGCCGGTATTGCTATCGGTGTAATGACCTGGGGTTATCGAGTCATGGAAACTATTGGGAAGAAAATTACAGACATCACACCCACACGTGGATTCGCGGCTGAGTTTGGCGCGGCAACCGTGATTCTGATGTTCTCTATGCCCTTCTTGGCCGTCCCGGTATCAACTACACACACATTGGTGGGTGCTGTTGTCGGTGTTGGACTTGCAGGTGGTGCCAAGGCGGTTGATTTCCGTGTATTCGGAAAAATCGCCGCATCATGGGTCGCCAGTTTACCAGCTGCTGGATTTGGTGCAATCGTCATCTATGTTGCAAGCGGGTCAGACCCACTAAATCTCATTGTAATCATCCCAATTGCGTTCATAGCAGTTGTCTGGGTTATGTGGAAAACTAAGGATGATGAAATCCATATTGAAGATGCATTGGCAGATGCTGGTGTTGATTCAGGGGACAAAAATATCGCGCCTACAGTCTTTGAATTGTTTCACAAGCACGCTGAGTCGGTAGAAGTTACTGTGAATCACATGCTTGCTGCAGTTAACAAGGCAGTATCAGGCAAGGATCCTTCCAAGGATATCCAGGATACTATTGAGGCAGAATTGGCTGCTGACAATCTCAAAAATGCCCTCCGTCAAAAGGTCGGGAACCGTGAATGGAAACTCCTAATTGGTAGCGAAGCCTTCCTGCATATGCTGACTCGACAAGATCGAATCGCAGATTATGCACAAAATGTTGCAGAGCAACTATCTTTCAGAGAATTATATGATAACGATGAGGCGCGTAAACTGCTCAAGCAACACGGCGACGCCGTCTCAGCTACCGTCGCGGCTTACGAGGACACAGTCGAAGTCCTCCGAGATGTTACTCTATCTGGGTACACCAAGCAAGGGCGAAATGAACTCCTTGAGATGATTAAAACCGTCAATCTCAGAGAACACAAAGCCGATCTCGCCGAGGCTGCGGCAGCTGGATTTGTGTTCAGCCAAGGTGAGGATGATCCACTGGCTGCCATGCACATGTATCGAGTTCTACAAAGAATGGACGATGTTGCCAACGCTTGTGAAGCTGCAGCAAACGCATTTTTACCTGTTGTATATAATTAATTTTAATCATCAATAGTAAATTCTGCAGAGATTTCATCTTCTGTCATAGAATCTAGTCGTTTGAATCCTGCTTCTAGCATCCACCACCAAAAGAGTCCCATAAGCAGTCCAGTTCCAAGATCCCATAGGTAATGCTGCTTCGTGGTAAGTATACTGATAGCTAGTAAAGTCCAATCAATCCAAAGGACAGAAAGTGCTGGTTTAGACCACCACAATTCACTCCAATCTCTCTTCAACCAACGTGTTAGAGCCATTACCAAAACAAGTGATTGTGAAATGTGTAAACTAGGCCAAGCATTCCATGGTTTGTCAGCTAAGTGGAGACTTTTGAACGTACTTGCAATAAATCCGCTACTTTCCATGATGTCAGATGGTATTTGGTCACGCATATCAATTTCCGCTGGAAAAAATATGAAGAAGAAGCAACTCATTATCGTCAATGTGGAAATACCCTGTAAAGTTAACAGTAATTCCATTCTTCCTCTATCATTACGTGGATGTGAAATGATTGGAAGTGGGTTCAAGATGTATAATGAAGCGTAAGGAATTACCATCCATGGTAATACAGGGATTAATCTGTCAAGTGGTAATTCAGGGTCCCAGAATGTGTGCCCAACTGCTGCTACAAGATGATTGATTGAGAAGTACGGTACTGCGACAAGTAATAACCCAAGTATGAACATCTCAATGTAATACCACTTTCCACCTAGAAGCCCTCTTCTAGCCCATGTACCGCTAAAAAACCGGAATGGTTTGAGTAAGAGGTTGGGGGGATTCACGTGTGCTCGGGTATCGAGGCAATCCTTCAATTGTGGGGGTTCTAGTGTATGTTGACAAGAGTATTCATTCAATTAATTTGATCCTCTGTGTCATCTTCATTGTACATCACACTATCATGAAGAACATTATCACCAATTCGGTCAATGTTGACTACGACCTTATCTTCGTCTTTGCCTTTCTCTAGGTGTGCCTCTCTAACGCGTCCTGCTTCTGCGTAAAGACCGGCCTTCTGGTAAGCCTGTGCAGCCCCTTCCCAATCCCGAGCTAATTCTAGGTTACGTGCTTTTTCACCCCACTGTGCAGGTTCCCAATGTTGCTCTGGTGGTTTTCGAGGAGGTTCTGAAACAGGGGCGGGAGCTGGAGCAGGAGCAGGAGCCGGTGTTGGGATATA
The DNA here is from genome assembly GCA_965659915.1 of Candidatus Thalassarchaeaceae archaeon. Classification (GTDB taxonomy): domain Archaea; phylum Thermoplasmatota; class Poseidoniia; order Poseidoniales; family Thalassarchaeaceae; genus MGIIb-Q1. The sequence goes on along the minus strand of CBFHYB010000114.1, from coordinate 593 downwards.
GACCGGTTGTTGAACCACAACAGGATTGGGTTGCACATACACAGTCTGAATTCTCAGTCGCTCCTCTTTTTTCTTCTTAGTATAGCCAGTTTGTGCAACAATAAGGCCAATAAAGCCGCAACAGCAACTGCTTCCTCCGAATTCATCCACACCATCCATGAACCCGATGACAAAAACAATGAGAGAGAGAATTATCATAACCCATCCGATGGCTTCGTAATCACTTCCTTTCATTACGACCCTCCAATATTGTTATTCACGCATCAAGAAAAAATAGCCCAAACAAAGACAACGCCTCGGGCCATGAAAATCCGAGGATAGTTAGCAGGTTAAACTTTTTACAAGATGGGGGAACTATCAATAACGTTCAAAGCATACAAGGTTTGTTGGTTACCATGGACCCTGCTGCCTTAGCACTAACAGCCTCGGTCAATAGTGTTAGAATGTTGGTTTCAGCATTTGATGGATATGAAAAAGGGAAATTCATCAAATCAGACAAGGCAGTGTGTGAAGAAATTCGCCGTAGGTCAGAAATGCTTCAAGATCATTTTGAACGAATACACGCCCATTCGCATAAGAATGGCTTGAAAGAA
>CBFHYB010000113.1:0-5125 GCA_965659915.1 Candidatus Thalassarchaeaceae archaeon | reverse complement strand
TGCAGTCTATGATTTATGGGATGTTGATGATGATAATGATGGTATATGGGATTTCTTTGAGATAGATACCAATAACGATCTTGATGATGATGCAGGGACGATTCCACCCGGTAATTTCTTCACAGGACTAAACTGTCAAGATGAGGATGATGATGGTCAAGATTCAGACCCTGATGGGGATGGTTGGTATCAAGCGGTATGGGATAAAGGAGTGATGGGTCAAGGATATCTGTTCCCTGAATTTTATGATGTTGATAACGACAATGACGGAGTTCCTGACGGTGAAGATTGGGATGACGATAATAATGGCGTTGCAGATTCACTTCAAGAATTAGTACCAGGTTGTTTTGACGGGGAAGAACAGTACATTTGGGACCACGATAACGATGGTGTTCCTGACTGGGGTGACGATGATTGGGATGGCGATGGACGAACAAATACACAAGAATTAGCAACCGCTACACCACTTGTTTCACCTTGGGACCACGATAATGACGGCATCCGTGATGATGAGGACCTAGATGATGATGAGGATGGAATGAAGGATAAGGACGAAATCCTCCTTTGGCCAACTCGATACAATACCGAATCAACAAATCCTTGGGACCACGATGATTTTGGAAGTGGAGTAGGTATTTACAATCCTATGAATAACACGACTGGACCAGATGGCCAAGATGTTGATGATGATAATGACACCTACTTCGATGAGGATTTTGATGTCCTTGAAGAGGGTTCAACCAGTTTCCCATGTTACAATGGAAGCGAATCATCTGATTGGGACCATGACAATGATTGTGTTATGGATAAAGATGACAAGATTCCAACAAGAGTCAATGTTTCTGTTGGTGATACGTTATGGATGGATGCTTCTAGCCCCGCCCTGTTTAGTGGCTGGGTTGAATGGTTGAATATGTCTACGTTCCAATTTGAAGCGGCAGAAAATTTACCTGTTCAAGTTACAATTGAGTGGACAGATAATGGTACATTAGCATTGGAAACAGTGGATGTACTGACTAATTCATGGGGGCAGTTTACCGTAGGGCAATTCCTGTATCCAGAGGATATTCATGTAGGTGATAACACAACTTACACGGTAACAGCAGAAGTTACTGAAATGTTCATCCACGATGGTTCAACATCTATACCCACGACAGTAGGCGTGAAGGCAAATCTAACCGTAGATTATGTTGCTTGGTACTATTTCAGAAGCGATGAGCAGCCACTTTGGCTTGACTTCAAGGCACACTACTCAGCAGATTGGGATCGAGGTTTCTTTGACCGTAGAATTGAAAACGCGCCAATAACTTTCCAAGTATCAGGTGGGCCGTTTGGTAACCGCACAGTTCCAACAAACTTTACTGGCTTTGGAATGGGTTACAGAACTGACTCAAATGGTTGGGCTTCACTTACATTTGTTCAATCCGGTGGGATTAACGGAGTTTGGGAGCAAGTGGTTTGGAATTCCACTATGGACAATGGCCCAGGAATGTTACCTGGTGGTTATGAAAAGGTGATTTGGGATAACTCAGCTAAGGCCCATGTTGTGCAAGGAATTTACAATTACACAACTACGTCATTGCCTGTTGGTGACTATGATTTCATTGGTCGTGTAGATCCGGGATTGGCAAGTGAATGGCCGTTCCCATACATGGTTGGAGATCAAACAGACCCATTCTCAATGAAAGCGATGCATCGAATGTATGTTGAAGCGGAGATTATTATTTCCGGCGACAACCCAGTCTATTTCTGGGATGCAACAGTGTTTACAGGCTCTAGTTTCGGGGCATGGCGTGCAGTGTACCTATCCCCTGGATTAGCAGCTGCTGGTACTGAATTCAATACCGAGAGCCTTGGTAAGCCATGGCCAATGGAATGGGATGGAAACAAAGCAACTCTACTAGACGAAGCGGCTCGCTTGCGTCCATTCTTGAATCATAATGGAACCCACTGGTACATTACAATGCAGAATGGAGGAGATTTCGATGTTCCACCTTGTGGACCAATTGATGCTAACGACCCTGAAAGTGATGTGCGTTGTGAAATCATTCCAGAGATGGATACAGGTGAGACATTTACAGTTATTGGAAATGTCACAAATCGAACATTCTTCCCGTGGGACCAAGATGCTATGGCTCTACAAGTTGACCTTGACCACAATGGTGAATTCCAAGGTTCACAAGAAACCGGATATGCTCGCAAACCAACTATGATGGGTGGAGAAGCAGTGTTCAATTACAACTGGTCTTGGTACAGCCAATATGAGGCTGCAACATACGGAGTTAAGGTTGACTTTACCAACTCAAATTATTATTTCACTGGTAACCAAACAACGGTGTTAGCACCGACTGGCGCTTACGTCAATATCTCAGTTGTTGGAACGACTGATTTCGAACTGAATACAGTTCCTCGACTATACCGAAACACAAACTCAACAGTTGAAGCACGTCTAGTTGACAATGCTCTGCGACCTGTCAAGAATGTCGCAGTCAACTGGAGTTGGTCAGCAACAGGAGAAATGAACTCATCTGAGACAGACTCCAACGGGGTCTTCAAGATTCCAATGAACATATCTTCTGATCACCAACTTGGTAACTTTACAATGTCGTTTGAATTCCCTGGAAATCCTTTGTTAAAGGGTTCATCAGTTTCCCAAGAGTTTTGGGTGGTGTCTCAAACTTTCATCAACCTAGTAAGCGCTGAGTGCGCTGGTTCTAATGTGTGTGAGAGTGGGGATTTATGGGAGTTCACAGCTCAAGTTACGGATGATAATCGAACGCCGGGAATACGTGATCTCGGGTCTTCACTCTCGGGTGATGGAGAAAACGGTGGTAACGTGTCAGTCATCTTTGAAGGATATGACTTTGAGAATATTGCTCATCGTCAAGTGGTAGCCACATTGGCACCAAATGCTGGTGTGATTCATCATGAAATCAGCCTTGACCCACAAGCTCTACGTCAAGACCCAGCATCATTCCTTCCTGAAGGATTTGGACCAGTTAATGTGATATTACGATTCAATGAGAATCTTCCCAACGAAGGTTGTGAAATACCTCTTGAGGAATATCATTTGACTCTTCCAGGACAATGGGATCCTTGTACAAATCAACCAGGTAACGACCACTTCCGCAGAGTTCTACGCTCTGATGTAGATGGATTCTCTATGATTGGCAGAACAGTGTTAGATGTTGACCAACAAATTGTGTACACCTCTGAGACAGACCCTAACACGGGTGAAGTCATTGAGAAGCCAATGGTAGTCACTGGTCGGTTGTTAGATGAATTAGGTTACAACTTGACCAACCGTCAAATCCGCGTCTTCTACGAAATGCAAGGAAGCAGCGCTGGGCCAGTATCTTGTGCTCCAGACACAACTGACTTTGGTGGTTTCTTTGAAATCACCTGTCCACTACAAGGAGTAATGGCAGGCCAAGCAAGAGTCACAATTGACTACAACGCGTGGGAGAACAATGACCGTCAACGATACAAGAATCAATCAGTGACTCATCTATTCCCAGTATTCTCCAACTCAACTTTAGAGATTACTGCAGTAGGGCCATACCAGACCGATGTTGACCGTTACACCTTCTCAAATGGTACAAGTTATCCAGTACTTTACCTGAAGGAGTCTTTCCACATTGAGGCATTCCTCAAGCAGTCAAATGGACAAGCAATTGGTGGAAAGTGTATCAACATCTACCTCAACCCTGATCAAAACACACGTCCGATAGCAACTGCTTACACCAACGACGAAGATGGAGCAATCACTTGGTTCAGCGGTGACCCAGAGCAGAACCCATCCCGAAAGGGTGTGGAGCCAATGGGTAATGAGTTGGAAGGATTTAGAGTTCTCAGACTTGCTTATGAGCCTGGCAGAGATGTTTCCAAGGGTTGTGACAAAGAGTCTTCAGCGGTAGTTAATGGTTCAGCAATGGATATGGTCGTGCTAGTCCGCTCTAAGGTAGACATGCAATTTGACGACCCATGGGAGAAGATAGATGGGTATCAGGAATATGAAGAAGTTAGTGGCAGTATTGCCGTACTTCGTAATCGCATTGAGGCCGCAGTAGCAGGTCAACAGGTGCACTTCGTGTTCCAGTATTGGAATGATACAGGCGTTTGGGTTAATGAGTCTGTAGAAATTGAAACCACAAATGACCGTGGAATCGCTAATTTCTCTTACGAATACGCAGGTAAGAATTGCGGTGACCAAAAGTGTGAGGGGACATGGAGAATTATCGCGACCTTCCCAGAATCTGCTCACTTTGTGGGTGGAGAGAACCTAGAAGGCACGGTTTTCTTGGGTGATCCACTCGTTGATGCGCAGGGCGCGGCTTGGTGGACTCAACCAGAATTCTTGTTGCCAATTATTCTAGCAATGCTGTTTGCAATGATTATTGGTGCGGTGATGTACAAGCGTTATGCTGAACGCCGCAGAATCAGTATTCTACAAGGAATTTTGATGGGCACTATGATGCAATTAGAAGTTGCTAACGAGTATGTGGCAGTGATTTTCAACTGCTACAAAGACTTGGTCAAGTTCTTCCGTCAACATGGTTTCATGAAGAAGGTATACGAGACTACGAGAGAGTTTGAGTGGGCAGTTCGTGAGGCATTGCGAGGGATCGCTTCGCCTACGGAACTTGATGCATTCTTGTCAATCTTTGAAGAGGCAAGATACTCTGACCACCAGATTACAGTCGGTCACCGTGATAGAGCAATGCAGACTTTGCAAGGAATTACAACTAGTATTTCCCTAGCTCTAGGTGAACAACAACTTAGTCGAACCACTGACCATGAAGCAGACATTCATGGCAACTTGGCGAAAGCAGGTGAATTCGTTGATTCAGAAGGCAATATCAAGCAGGCTGGAATCGATGAGAACGACGAGTTGAATAGTTTCAGTCTTTGAGTAAGTACCAACATTTGGTTGTGCAGCGGGTTTCGGCCCGCTGCCTTCCATTAATGCCTATTTCCAGTATTGGCGGTAGCTTTGCTTAGGTAAATGGATGGCTGCTAGCCTGTTGCATGGGTAGCCTATCGAAGGACGCACTGAAAGCCCTTTGAAATTGTAAATCCGTTTCAATGGGTATTCGGATACACCCTTGCGAATTACCTATTTTCG
>CBFHYB010000112.1:0-5203 GCA_965659915.1 Candidatus Thalassarchaeaceae archaeon | reverse complement strand
GTTGGCTCAATCAAACAGGTGCATCAAGTTCAGTCACCACGTGCTGTAGATCGGCTCCTGCAAAGAGTTGGTAGGGCTGAGCATGTTTTGGGAGGGACATCAAGAGGCATGTTACTGTGCTGGGAAAATGATGACATCGCCGAATCTGCTGTAATTACAAGGCGGGCGATGGCTAGCGAACTCGAAGGAGTTGAATGGCGTAGAAAACCACTCTCAGTAGTTGCTAACCAACTAATTTTAACTGCGATTGCTGAAAAAGTAATCCCGCTTTCATCAGCAGCAACCTTACTTCGCAGGGCGCCTATTTTCTCAGATATTACGGATAGCGAAGTTAACGAAATAATCGCTATCCTTGACGATAGAAGATTACTGAAACTCGTTGAAAAACCAGTCAACTCAGACCCTATTGATTGGCCACCAATTATATGGGAAAATGCAGCGGAGAAAAACAAAGATTTACCTGAAAAAAGACCCAAACGCGAGGAACTCGAAGGTATCACTGAGGAACAGCGAGAGACTTGGTCGAAGGCTTTGCGCTCCACCCTTCCAAAGAACCTCAAGAACGGTTGGTTCTCCCCTGGCTCACGAAGCCGCCATTACATGCTAAACCATCTCTCTATGATCGCTGACGAGACTCGTTACTCAGTGCGTGATTCTGTTACACGCAGAGCTTTAGGAAATGTGGATGAAACCTTTGTTTTGTCTTTGGATTCATCAGGTGGTGAAGAAGATGGTTCACCACGGCGATTTGTGATGGCTGGTAGAACATGGCAAATCATTGATGCCGACCCAGAGAAAAGCGAGTTATTGGTCGCTCCTGTCTCTGACATTAGTACAGCCCCTGTATGGGCTGGTGAACTACCTGCAGTACCGGCAGATATTGCTCGTGAAGTAGGCAACCTCAGAATGGTTATCGCAGAGGACCACGGATGGGATGTGGAATATCCAAAGGATGAGAATTTTGGTGCAAAGGTCAATGCTTGGCTTGAGGAACTACCCCAGAAACACCAACTCTCACAATACCCCATATCTGACTATTCTCTTGGTACTCTTACAACAAGTGTTGGAGAACATTTGGATGCAACGGGATGCATACCTAATGCTAGACTCCTCACTATTGAAGCGCGTCGAGATGCTCTAGTCCTAAACTGCTGTCACGGGAATAAAGTGAATGCAGCACTGGCACATTTTTTGCAAGCGATGGCATCTACTATCGATGGGAAAAGTGGACGAGCCATCATTGACCCTTACCGGATTTCACTACAGGTTCCAGCATTAACTGCAGATTCAATGGTTACTTGGCTCACAGAGACTCCACCTGAGGCTTTACGAGATATTATGCGGATGACAATTCCTAATGGAAGGAAACTACGTGCTCGCCTAGTCCAAGTGTGCAAGACTTTTGGGATCTTACAACGAGGTATTGACCCACGCCGTGTTAATCTCCAAGGAATCATTAATCGCTATCGCGGTACGGTTATTCTTGACGAGGCTTTGGATAAACTATTCCATGACCAAATGGATATTGATGGCACGGTAGCGCTGCTAGAAGCGATTCAAGCAGGTGCCGTACGAATAGAACAAACCGCGTCTGGAGCACTCGGAATCTCTCCCCGAAGTGAGAAAGACTTGCTACTACCAAATTGGTCAGATGCTGAGGTCAGGGTGCGCTTAGAAGAGCGTCTAGTGAATGAAAGAGCCGTCCTAATCTGTTTGGCTTGCGGCTCCCGTATGCGAATGCGAGTAGCCATGTATGGTGCTAAGCACACACACTGTGAATGTGGTGGAACGATGCTTGCAGCAACCCGTGAAGGATTAGAAGAAATGCTGGCGGGTTGGGTTGCTTCAGAAGACCAAACTGTACAGGCTAGGATGGAGAAAAATGCCCACATTGTCCGTCAAAGAGGGATGGAAGCACTAATCTGCTTGATGGCTAGAGGAGTGGGTGAAGAAACCGCTAGCCGAATTCTCAATCGAGTCCCGAAGGGAGAGCGGGAATTAATGCTGAAAATAATTCATGATGCTGAACTTAATTATGCTAGAACAAGAAGATTTTGGGCCTGATACAAATATTGGCTGTTGCCGTTATTGCTTTGAACAGTGGCATACTCGGTGCCTTTGATGTTAGTGGGGCTAACTGGACGTAATGCGTCTGGAAAGACCACTGTTATTGAATGGTTCAAGGCACATGGCTTTGGTGTAAATTCATGTTCTGATTCCATTCGCCACTGGCTACGCTCTAATGGCCGTGAAATAAATCGTGACAATCTAATTGATGGGGGAAGAAAACTCAGAGCAATGGGTGGCCCTGGAATTTTAGCAGAAATGTTGCTTGACCGAATTGGTGAAGGTGGTAATCATGCGATTGACAGTATTAGGACTCCTGCTGAAGTCGAAGCTCTGCGAAAGCGTGATGATTTCATAATGATTGAAATCCGTACATCTAGAGAAGTAAGATGGGAGCGTTTAGTTGCACGTGGCCGTACTGGAGATGCTGAAAATTTTGAACAATTTGTTGAGCAAGAAGAATCAGAATTGGTTGCTCATGATGAAAGTGGTCAAGCATTAATCGCCACTGCCGCAATGGCTGATGTTGTAATTCAAAACGATGGGGATGTAGATGATTTACATGGTCAACTACAAGCGTTGATTAATTCATTTGATGAATAAATTACCTTACTTTAAATCACCACGAGGGTCCTGGGGTCCATCTGTTCGTTGAACTATAACACCATGATTTTCAAGATATTCCACACCATTTGCTCCACCAAAACCACCGTCAACGACGATTACTCTTGATACACCTGAATGGTGAATCAATTTAGCACACATCATACAAGGTTCACCAGTAACAATTAGCCAAGCATTCTTTGTTGGTACACCATTTGCTGCTGCATTGCAAATTACATTCATTTCTGCGTGATGACATCCCACTTCGACCCTAGTTCCTGAAACGACTTTTTCGGTATCTCGTAAACAAACATCTCCGCCGCATAAATCACCTCCACCTCGTGGACCTCCATTGTATCCATCCATCAATATGACATTGCGGTCTGGGTCAACTAGAAGTGAACCAAATTTTGCCCTAGGGCAATTACTGGCCTTTGCTAATGTCAAGCACTGCTCAATGCGAATTTTCAGATGTTTCTCCTTCACATCAACCACCGACAAAGCCTGTCGTAACGGGCCAACCTAATGATGATACCGTCATGTCCAATGCACCCCTTCATCTGAAGGACGTAGGGTTGTCATCGCATCTATTGTATCTAATCCAAGTGCGGTTAGTATATTCCCTACCAAATAAATAGAACCAATACCGAGGATTGGTTGACTTGCATCTTGTTTTGACAATTCCAGTGCTCTTTGCAGTGCATCTGCTGGATGTTTCACCTTCTCAATTACTGCTAGAACCCCTTGTGCCTCTAATTCAGCAGCCAACTCGGTTGTTGAAATCGCCTGTCTCCTTCCTTTCTGTGGCTCAGTGACCACAACATGGCCAACCTCCCCTTCAACTAGTAGTTCCACTAGCGGATTGAGAAATCCAACTAGATCTGTTTGCGATGTGCAACCTAACAATACAACTCCAGGTGTTGGGGCTTCATCTTGTTCCATCTGAACACATAATTGATTGCATATTTTTTGCATTCCACTTGGATTGTGGGCCGCATCTATTAGAATTGGAACTCCCTCATGTTCAAGCCATTGGACACGCCCAGGCCAAACAGTGTGCAATAGGGCGCTATTCATCATATTAGCAGCCTCCAACAACTTCAGCAAAGTCAAGGTAGCATGAGCGAGAATTGAAGCTTCTTTCTGATAGGGTGACCAGTCACTTGGTGAAGCAATTTCTGAAATTGGGCGATGACTCTTGCCAGTATCATCAAAACGAACTAAGAGGGCTCTATCTGGCCTCCACCAAAAACCTAGTTTGTGATTGCCAACAGCATCTTCTATTGCTTTTCTTGCCCCAGCATCATAAGTCCATTTGGCAAGAAAAATCTCACCAGGTCGAGCAATTGCAGCCTTTTCAGCAGCAATTTCACCAAGGGTTTCGCCTAGTACATCAGTGTGTTCAAGTGCCAACTCTGTAAGAACGCAACAATCTGCGTGAACTAATCTCGTGGAATCAAGTCTGCCACCGAGTCCAGTCTCAATTACAGCTCGGTCGATTCCAGCATCCTCAAATGACAGCATTGCAACTAGAAAAGTAGCCTCATAATAAGTTGGCATTGTCACTGGTTCAACTAGAGCCGCATCTCTTACTTTTTCAAGACACTGATCAAATATTTTGGGAGAGATGGGGACTCCATCTATTCTTACTCGCTCCTCCACAAAGCAGAGATGTGGAGAGGTAAACAACCCGCAACTCGTACCCGCAAGTGACAAGCAATTTGACAGAATTGAGCAAACAGTTCCTTTACCATTACTACCAGCAACATGAATTGATGGAAATTTTAGGTGTGGCATTCCAAGACGGGACAATAAAATTGCAGTTGTTTCAAGATTTTGGCGCATTCCAAGCACTTTCAGCCCGGTGAACCACTTTCGAACATCACTCACAGATACCCGCCCACCCTATCCCTTGTGACCCTCGCTTTCAAATGGGTTTTCACTCTCGCCGTAGTCATGACCGGTGAGAGCCGCTTCGCAAACATCCTTTCTTTGATGGCTGACCAATGGCGGTCAATGACCACGATGGGGGTAATGTTTGTTGGTACAATATTGCTTGCAATCTACATTCAGCCGTTTTGGGATCGACCAGAAGCGAGAGCATTTGGTGAGTCAGGAACTACAAAAGTTGGATTAATTGGTTTGGAATTTATTCTGATTCTAGTTTTCACTGCATTTATCATCTGGTTAGCCAAAAGAGGGCTTCAATCCATTATCAAGTGGGGAGTCCTTTTTGTCCTGTGGATTTCTCTTTCCTATGCGATGATTCCTCTAGCATCTTACGCAATGGATGATGCTCAGCCAGTCGTTGAATACCGGGATGAAATGGAACTAAACGCTGAAATTATCTTTGTTGATTACGAACCTTCTTCTTTCATAGTTACGAACGGAACCCACCTAATCAAAATGAGTGAGCCGAGTGGGTTGGAAAGTGGGCAATCAGCGGTTGTGGAGTGGGATTTCTCGCTTTATCGTGATGGTGGTTATTCAGCCCTTGGAGTAGGAATTATTGACAATCTTGATTCTTATGTGA
>CBFHYB010000111.1:0-5239 GCA_965659915.1 Candidatus Thalassarchaeaceae archaeon | reverse complement strand
CCCAATTCCGGAATCATTTGCAAGGGCAACCTGCAAGGTACCATCACTTAGGCAAGCAACATCATTGTCACTTTGGTATCCCCAAATTGGGAAGGTTGTAATGCTTCCATTCGCATCTATGTAACTTAGGATAGTTTGGTTTGTAGTTACAACTGAACTAACTAATACACCTGTTCCATTATCAAGTTGACAACCAGAACTGGCCCCATATTCTTCGGAGCCATTTGAAGTTGTACCACTAATGTTCCAACTGTCACCTAAACTCGGTAATTGATGAGTTAGAGCAGATGCACTTGAAATTCCAGCCCCAAGGGAACTATTGGTTACCACTGTAGAAGTCAAGAATCCAGAATCTGTTTCCGCTCTCAATTCAACATCCGATACCGTGGCATTTTGGTAAGATGTTGTGAAAATTAAACTCTGCTCATCATCAATAACCAAATCAATATCCATTCGATTGTGTGTCGCAAGAGGATGCTGTGTTGTCAAAATCGTATGAGCTGCTTGCTCAATGAAATTATTGTTGTCATCAAGTACAATCGTTTTTCCAGATCTAGTTACAACCATTGATGCATTTGCGGAATAGGAGATTCCTTGCCATTCTTCAGCAGAGTTTGTGACTGCATTTGGCCGTTCTAAATGGCGTGTTTGATTTAGTACACCTGATTTCAGAAATAAGTGAAACCTACCAGAATCATCCAAATGAAGGTCTACACCATCAATGGCAGCGCCTCCCGCAATCTGAATATCAGAATATTCATTATTTCGCTTTTCAATTTGAATAACAGCACCTGCGGAGTTGCCATCCATGTCCTTATCAAGAGATGTGACGATGATTTCAAATTGGCCATCTCCATCCATATCACCTCCGCCGTTTACTGTCCTGCCAAGGTGTTGGCCACTCACCCCTTCCATGAGAACTGAGTTTACTCCTCGGCGTAGAAGTTGAAAATCATCAGCGAAGAAGTACTCAACTTTTCCAGCACCAACGCTGTTAATTCCTATTGAAGAAATTGCAATTTCAGAAAGGCCGTCATCATTGATATCTCCAATCGCTGACATTGCGCTTCCAAAGGCTTGACTTGATTCTGTACCAATCAACTCTTGTGCTGGGTTGTTTGGAAGACCATTTGCTGAGCCACGTAGAACTGTCACCTTGCCTAATGCTAAATTGTCGTACAGCGGTTCACTATATGCAAAATCATCATACCCATCTTGATTGACATCACCAATTCCAAGAACAGAGTAACCAAGCAATGTATTGGTTGTTGTAGTTGTCCAGTAATTGTCTATTGACATCGTTCCTGCTTGTGATCCTGTGTAGACCTCTACCCTACCATTTCCTGTAAGGTCTGAAAACGAACCGGCAGCACCTAACGCAATATCATCAAATCCATCACCATTGATATCACCAATTCCAGCCATGGACCAACCTTGAATTACATTCGACCAATATCCACGAGTATACCAATCGTCATCTGTACTGGGTCCCGTTGCTGAACCCAAATACAGGTAGACTTTGCCTTCACCTCCCTGTTGCGTGAATCCTGTAGCAGCAACTAGAATATCGGCGTAACTATCGTTATTGACATCGCCTGCTGATGAGACAGTGCCACCGAATTTATCTCCGCCCCCTTCACCTGATTCTGACCAATTTGCAGTCGAATAAGTACGATTACCACCATAGAATAAGTAAGATGCTCCTGTTGCGAATCCTAAACTGTTAGTTGCGCCAATAGCCCCTATTAGAAGGTCAGAACAGCCATCACCATTGACATCACCTGCATTGGCTATTGATGAGCCAAATCTATCTCCACCGACAGTTCCTGTAAGATTGTAATCAGGGTCAGATGAAAGCCCCATCCCTGAGCCCCAAAAGATGTCAACAGCACCTGTTTCAGAATTTGCAGCCGGCCGGCTAACAATCAAATCATCAGTACCATCACAATCAAAGTCAAGGTCATTGATGGCTTGAGTTGCATATTCATCACTGACTGCACCTGTAGTCAAAGTATCAATTGATGGTGAAAGACGACCATTTTCTTGTCCTGTCAAATCACGTACAATGGTTAACTCAGAAGAATTAGAAGAACCGTAAACATACTGGATATTGCCGGTTGATGGGTCCTCAGCAAATGACATGGCTGGTCCAAGGCCTTGTCCAGCAGTTAGAGATTTGAGATCCCAATTTCCATCTGTGTCTAAAATCCCATGAATCATTTGTGTTGTGTCTAGATTTTTATAGAAAATATTCAAGGCATCATCGGCGTCAATGTATGCATCGTATTGCGTACCAACCCTTGTCCCAACTAACAAATCTTCGTGGGTCCACCAAGTACCATATGAGGACAGATGAAGTCCATTGTTGGAATCTAGCCAAAGCACATTCTCAGCCCCGTCGGAATCAAGTAAAAGAGTGATTTTTGAGACTTGGCTCTCATTTTGAATAGTCCTCATGTTCCATAGTCCACTTGCTCTCTGATATGCCACCCTGAGGAATCCTGACTCATTTGTGTAAGCAATATGTATCAATTCACGCTCATCAACAATGATTGAGCATTTCTTTCCAAGTTCTACGCCGCCTGCATCAATTTGAGTAAGAGTTGTGTCACCACCAAATTCGAGTGTGGCAATCCACACACCTCCTGTATCCTGATGTAAACAACCTCTAGCCCTACCTCTGTCATCTCTTGAAAGTTCTATTTCATCAAAAGTTAGGGATGTATTGAGGGCAGTCGTTTGCCAAACATCCATTCCTCGAGTTGAATCAACTACCCAATCTGTTGCGTTGATAATCATAGTTTGGCCAGCAAATTGTTCACCGCTGCCATTTGAAAATGAAGTACTAGGGGCAATTACTTCGTTTTCCTCTAGAGATGTTTCTCCACTTGGTGATATTGAGAGCATTGGTGTCAGTACTGAAATCAACATCAAAAGTATCAATGCTGAAGGAAGTAGCAACTCTCTGCTTGCTACTCTTTCGGCCCCCATGGGGCCGATGGAAACATCGTTCCTGTAAAAGGGTAGTCAATAGATGTGGGAGCCATTAGACTAGTAAAACGAATAAGTTAGCAGCCATTAGGACAATCGTGGAACAAGATGTGACCCTGCTGATAGCGGCAGGAGAAATTGATGATAATACCACAATAAAAACTGCTTGTGAAACAGCTACAAGAGTGGTTGCTGTTGATGGTGGTGTTAAGCATCTGAGACGCCTAAATATAGCACCCGATATCATTGTCGGCGACCTTGATTCAGCAAGTGAAAGTGACGTTGTTTGGGGGCGTGAAAATGGCGCTGAAATTATACACCTAAAAGAACAGGATTCAAGTGACCTTGCAAAGGCACTTAACCTCTGCACTGAACGACAATGGTTACAAGTTCAAATCGCCGGAATAGAGGGTGGTAGAATGGACCACCAACTAGGTAGTCTTGCTTCTATTTCGGATGCTCCAATCGACCTGAATATCAAAGCTGAACTTGCGGATACAACATTGACTAGAATTAACGCCAACCAACATCATGAACAAAATTTTTCTGGCACATTTTCACTATTCAGTTTTGGCCAATCTGTCGTCACTTTGACTGGCGCAGAATGGAATCTAGAAAATGAAAATGTGACCTTTTCAACTAAGGGGCTTTCCAATCAATCCGAAGGCATCATACACATTGAGGTACATTCTGGTGATTCACTCATTCTTCTAACCAACAAAAAGTGAGATTTGTTAGCAACCAATCATTTCCAGATGGCTGAATCAGCCCATGGTAATCCAAGATAAATTCCAATCAATTCTAGAATAATGTAATTCCAAATAAAATAAATAACGAAGGTGGCAGTTAATACCGCCAATGTCGTATTGATTATTCGTCTCCTATCCTTCTTTACTTGGTCAATAGTACAAACTCCACGACTGCGGAAATAAATTACTAAGCCGGAACCGACCATGGCGATTGCAATAGCGTAAACAATTGGACGAGCAATCCCATAGTACAAATCATTCGATAATTGATCGGCTGCGACTATCGCAGATGAACCCGCAAAAAGAACCCATATCACACTGGGAAGACAACACATACTTGCCGTAAGTGCACCCAATCCAATCGTTTTCCACAGGGATTTTGCTTCAGAAAGTATGCCTTCATCTTGTGTTGGTTCTTGATCCATCTCATAACCTTCTAATGATTCTTTCATTTCATCTAACAATTGATTGGTGTCACCTGTTCTGATTCAATCCTATACTTCGGAATAAGGCACCCATTGTTCAGACACTTGATCAAACCAATCAACAGCACCATCAGGATGTTGTCGCCAGTAAACACCAGTTGGGTCTACGTAAGACGGCAAACCATCAGAGTCAGGTTCTAGTTCCATAGCATTGACATCACCAAATGCCATTTCTTCCTCACCTCGCCGATTCCACATTGCACCGCCAAACAATCCCAACAAAATTGCAACTCCAATACCAATAATCAAAACAATCCCTTGGGCTGCTAATATTGACTCACCGAAGAATGGTGTTGGTTCATATTCCTCACCAAACGAACGTTCTGGCCACATATTTTCAGGCCCTGCCGCTTCTAGCACTTCAGCAGATACTTCACCAATAGGTGGTAAGCGAACTAGATTGAATGCCCCTCGAGTTGATTGCCCTTCTGGTGAAGTCACGGTGACTCTCACCTTACTGAATCCTACTTGCCAAAGACGACAATCAACTGTTGAAAAACCAGGAACAGAAACATCTTCTCCCCGAGGGTCAGTAATTTCCCACTCAACAGCCATCAGTGCCATTACAGTTCCAATTGATGGCTCAATAGCCACAGTACATGGTGAGCCAACTTCGTCATTATTGCCAGACACATTGAGTGTGAATACTGGTGGAGGTAGTGAGTGAATTGTGAAATCTTTGGTTGTTGATGTTGAGAATCCAAGAGTGTTCTGGTAAAACATTTCCAAGTGATAATCACGAGCAGGCCAAGTTGAGCAATCGATATCTGAAAGATCACTTGGAACAAGCCAAGGTGTGCCACTTAAGGAAATAACACCAGTTGCACCATAGAGGTCACCAATCTCATCAAGGAACACCCTTTCAACCACGCAATCATCACCCAAGAAAATAGTGGTTGCTGCCTCTAAATCAAATCTTAAGTATGGAGCGGATAGGCTTGCCATCAATTCATATTCACCAAAATCTTCTGAGTAAACTATCATGTTAGATTCAGCGTCCCATACCTTCATTCT
>CBFHYB010000110.1:3689-5390 GCA_965659915.1 Candidatus Thalassarchaeaceae archaeon | reverse complement strand
AGCAATGACAATGGAACCAATTGGCATTCTGCAACCAATAATCAGTTGATAGAATTGCAAACCCAAGGATCCGCCCTAAAGTATCGAGTCAGTTTGTCAACAACAGATTCAGGAATTACCCCACTACTAGATGCCTTCACTCTTGATTATGAAGAAGGATATCCTACAGCAGTTAGACTTGATATTGGTGCAGACAATACCAACGAATACATTGGTACCGGTCTTTTGAATTCACCAATTGACCTCAGTGGTGCAGCTCTAGTAAATGCATTCAATAGCCACATCATTGACAACGGAGAAGGTGTTTCAAATGTCACACTCGGGCTATCTGCTGGCTCACCAGGCAGAATCAAAGTTTCAAATCTTGATATTACATATCGAATGAACACTCGCGCTCTTAGTGCTGAAATTGAAGGAAACATTTTGGTTCCAGATGGTGATACTCGTGTGTTATTAGTCAGAGTTGCTGAAGGCGATGAAGCAGATAGAATTACTCAGGTGCAAGTTGAACTAATGGCTAATGGACGTAATAATTCGGTGTTGCAGTGGCAGAGTGGTAATGTCTGTGATTTAGTGAGTAACACCGATAATTTAGTCCGCTTTGATGCTGGCAACTGTTCATCATCCACAGATAGTAATGGATTCCTCTCCTTACTTTTCCCGATTGAATCAACATGGGAATGGAATGACGAATTAGATGTTGAAGCAAAAATAACAGTTGATGATGACATAGGCAGACAAGTGAATGGCTGGTTAACCAGTGACATGGACATTCGAGTTGAAAACGACATCGTGTTGCTTGAATTGGGTGTGACTGATGAAACTGGAAGAGCCCTAGAAGGAAATGATTGGATGCGAGGAGGTCTACAAATGACCTTCCAAGGAGGCATTGTGTTTGAAGGAACAACTTACACACCTCATGCAGGACAATTCAGCATTGAATTGACGGGCCAGAATTTATCCATGAATGGTAACCCCGAGGAGCCTGAGAAGCAGTTCCACATTGAGCCAAATCCAAGTCATGGACAATACTCATTGACAATTACTTCACCAATTGAGTCATCACCAGGTGGTATGCTTTTCCGAATTAAAGCGGTAAATCTTCAAAATGGTTCAGCATACATCAATCCTGAATTTAACTCTGTAAGGATTGTCTTAGATGGAAATAGTCCATTGGTGATAGGAGCAACTCCAGAAGATGGTTCTGAAAGGCACAAGGGTAACCCTGACCAACCAATAAGAATAGTTGTGCAGGATTCTGTTGACCCGCCAACTCTGCTCACTCTTCATTACTGGCGACAAGGTCAAGACGATTTGAATTATGATAAAATCCCCGATGAAAATGAGTACACAACACTGTCACTCAGGACTCCTGAATTACAACCAGGTGGAATCAATATTTTTGAAGGCCTTATCACAGATTCAATGAATCATCATGGAGAGGTTGTATCCTTCTACTTGTCTGGTGCTGATGCACAAGGAAACGTGCTAGCCATGGGTGGTGGCCCAGTTTGTCTCAATGACGATGCACCATGTGGTGAACTCCCAACCCAAACTCTTCCAGACTGGGATGCTGATTTAGTGACTTACACAATACGTGAAGAATTTGAACCATTCTTAGTACTTGATGGTAATTCTACAATTGTTGGTCACGATGATTCTGCACCACTACACCCCGGTACAAAATATACTGCTAAACTG
>CBFHYB010000110.1:1871-3679 GCA_965659915.1 Candidatus Thalassarchaeaceae archaeon | reverse complement strand
TTTGGGATAAAAATGGCTGGAACGATATTGAAAGCATAAAGATGGCACTGGGTGATGATATTAATGCTAATGAAACCGCAATTTGGGCGAACTTCACCAAACTTTCCAATGGGTCGCTAGCGATGCATCTTGAGTCCGGTGGAGATGGTTTGGCAGTTTCAAATCTTTACAGTGACTTCTCAGTTGTGAATGACACGGCACTTGATCTTGATATTCAATTCCAGTTGACATGGTTATTCCCTGAAATATGGGATACTAATGGCGATACAACGTTTATTCCTGTAGTGGAAATCGCTGATTGGCCTTGCCTTGATGGAGAGGATATTGCTTGCTTTGAACATCGTAACGGCTTAGGTAATGATAGATGGAGTCTAGATAATGACCTTCGCTTTGACATGGCTCCTGGGCATTTCACGGCGATTGATTTAGCGACTGGTAAAAATCTCTACACAGGCGGAGATGAGCAAGAGACGATAGCAGCTGGTCAAGTTGTCAGAGTTAACGGCAGAATTCTGTTTAGTGAAGATGAGACACCTGCTCCAGAAGGTGCTTTCGACATCGTAATTGGTAATCTTGAATTGCAATGGCGGGCAGTACCAAGAGATGATGGTGAATTCACTAGTGATATTCTAGTCCCCAATGTCAGAAGTGGACATCTAGATATGATAGCATGGCTAGAAAATTTGCCGGGTCTTGCCGAGGATGAAAGCGAAGAACAACCAAGAATCCTATTGGAAGTTGATGGCAATTCACCAGTAATAAATGCAATCAGCCCTTCAGGGGATATCGCAATTACAGATGCATCAGAAATTGCAGTTTTCATCAATTCAAGTGATGACCACGGATTCATCGCCCAAAGAACAGCAGTATTACACTACAAGGTGAAGGCAGGAGAATCAGAGGTTTCTAGAGGTTCTCAAGAGTTAGGGACGCTCCTTGAACAGTATGGGTATGGTCACTGGACTGGCGTGGTTGACCTGACTGATGGAGGGGTTACCGAACTACTCCCTGGTTACTCAGTTGATGTATGGGTGACGGGGGCAGACGCCGCAGGTAATCCATATGTTTCAGAAAACAATACTGAACAAACCCCACTTACTCAATGGAGAATTATCCGAGTAGGTCCTAGTGTTACTCTGATGGACTTGGATGTCTATTGGACTGATGCTACACCTGTATCTGGTGAGAATGTAAGTCTGTTAATCAACGGGGCTAACGAAAATGGCGAAGAGGGAACCCTCACCTTCGCCTTACAACAAAAAACCAAAGATGGCGATTGGATAAATGTCAACAATGCTTCTTCTGATGCATTGTTGCGAGCCAATGGCAACTTCTCTTCAGAGATTTCAATCAAGACATCAAAGGTTGATGAAGAGACCGTTGAGCGCTATCGTCTGATAGTAAAAGATAACCACGTAATTCTTGATCGTATGTCTCTTGACCCATTGATAATCCAACCCGCTGTAGCTCGTGACGGTGCTGCTATTTCAGAACAGTTTAGCGAACAAACTGGCACAGTTCTACTTTACATTGCGTTAATTGTCGCACTGATTGCGATTGTTGTATTGATAACAATGAACAGGCAGTTATCAGTTGAGGACCTTGAATTAGACCCTGCTGAGCAAACATTAGCGGTAGTTGATGACATGGATTCACCACCTCCACCTCCAGGGTTTGATGTTGATGCTCCTCCGCCCCCTCCATCTGGTTTTGATCCGAATGCCACTCCACCTCCTCCAACTGGGTTTGATCCGAATGCCACCCCACCTCCGCCCGATGGATTTGTGCCACCTGTTGAGGATTCCGTA
>CBFHYB010000110.1:0-1775 GCA_965659915.1 Candidatus Thalassarchaeaceae archaeon | reverse complement strand
CCACCTCCTCCAACTGGGTTTGATCCGAATGCCACCCCACCTCCGCCCGATGGATTTGTGCCACCTGTTGAGGATTCCGTAGATAGTCCAATAGTGTCTGAGCCAACAACTGATTCACCCACAACTGAGACTGATTATTCAGGTTGGTCTGATGAGATGTTAATTGCTCAAGGTTGGACTCAATGGCAAGTGGATACTTGGCGTGCTCAGCAAGGTGGTGGCGAGGAAACTCAAATTACCCCTGTTAGTGATGAGGTGGTTTCTCAACCCGAGGTGCAAACCGACATTTTAGGGGTTCCTCAAGTTGATGCCGAACTTCCAGCAAATCACCCTGCAGCAGAATACAACTTTTCAGATTCTGTCGTTGATTCAGTAATGAAAGCAAACGGAATCACTGACAAAGAAGCCTTCATGACTCACGCAATTGAGTTTGATAAAGATGGTAATAATTATCTCAACGGTAAGGAATTGGAAGAAGCCGCCAAGTCCTTTGCAAATCAGTAATTCAAGCAGAATATGTCTTGGTCACAGAAAGCATCGCTGTTTGGTATGCATCAAAGATTGACCAGAGCCATATCAGGGGCCAGAGTAAGCAGAATAGTAGTGGGATTTGTAGGGCAAACCAATCGAAGGCTTTGGAATGCTGTCGATTGAAATGCTGGCCAAGGAATAAGAAGGGTACAATCGCCAATCCTGTGGCAATTAATGGGCGTAATGCCCCCCAAGGCCCAACTCCGCCAGTAATCTCACTGAGCACTACCAACACCACTTGGAACGGTGTATGCCAGGTTGGAGAGTTCTCTAATTTCTTGTGCAAACGTTCTCGAACGCGCTCTGAAAATCCTTCACTCACACTTACTCCTCCGGCTTGTACATTTTGAGTTCAACGGTTGTTTGTCCCTCTATCTATTGAATTGCTCAATCTCCAACCCATCTCCGATGAGACGGTACCAATATATTGCAAGCAAAAGAAGCCCAACTGAAACAACATAGATTACTAGATGAAAATCAACACCAATTCTAGTTGCGATAGTATCTGGTAAAACTGAGATTCTCCAACCAATAATTGCTGAAAGTATTGAGGCGATTACAAGGGTTGCAGCGCGGCGCCCCTGCGCCGCCTCAGATTGATCTGAGAAATCCTTTGGGCCAATGCCTAATTTGAGTAGCATTCGTAGCCACAAAGGCAGTAATCGTTTGAAATCATTTAGAGATTGTGAACAAACCCACAGCGCTACCCCGCTCCAAAGTAGAATGAGGTCACCTTCTGACCACATCCATTCTGTAGGGTTGATGGATAAGGCAATATCTGCTAATCCGATAATTACTGATATGAATCCAATAGCATAAATCATGGCATCAGCCAACAAAAGTCCGAAATTTGCGGTAATTTCACCTTGTACGGTCTCAAAACGGGCTCGTGAATGCTCAAGAGATAGGCGCTCTAACTCGTCCACAATACCTTGCAGGCCAATCGGTGACATAATGGATACCCTGCCGCCGCCCACTTTCAGAGCGATTGTGAGGGTTAGTGATGGCGGTCGAAGTGTGGTTGACTGGATACGAGCCTTTTGGCGAGCATCAGACCAATATTTCACAACAAATTGCTGAACATTTGGCGGATTTCAACGACGTGATATCAATTGGCCCATCAGTTGACCCGATGGCAGCGGAGGCGCGTGAGATAGCAGTTGAAATCAAATCACAGGTTCTAACTGTTGATAAATCAGGAAGCGAGCAAATCTCGTCAAATATTGCTGAATCCGATGTCACCA
>CBFHYB010000109.1:0-5401 GCA_965659915.1 Candidatus Thalassarchaeaceae archaeon | reverse complement strand
TCTTTATGACTGGGCAAACATCGGCTCCAGCGGGGGAAATACACATTGACCCGAGAGAATCCACAGCCTCAACACCAATTGGTAGTTTCATCAATACAGGGGATGTAACAATGGAAGCATTGGATGAAACCTCCAGCAGAGTCACTCTTGACTTTGCTTTAGATTGGCATTTCCCATCAACATTTGCAGGAAACTGGCTGAACCCTGGGATTCACGTAATTGATGATACTCAAACCGTTGCCAACATCAATAATATTGGAGACTTGAGATGGAAATTAGACAACAAACTAACTGTCGATATTGACATGTTGCACGACTTATCTGAACCAATTTCAGAATCAAATAATTCAAAACTTTTCCTTGGTAAAGGAGATATTTTTGCAATAACAGGCGAAGTTGTTTACGCAGGTTCGGGAGCACCTATTGTTGAAATCCCAGAGAATTTACAATTGTTCACAATAATGATTGCGAGTGGTGTTTCGTCAGATGCAACTATTGATTTGACAGAATCCTACTTCAACACCACTCTATCGGTGCCGGTAGGTTTCCCTTCAACCAACGACCTACCTGTTGTAATGGATATACTCAATATTCCAGGACAGGGTGAATCTATATCCTTCACGGATATATCGCTCACAATTGACAGCACCCCTCCGGTTGCTGAATTCCTCCCAGGGATTCTTGCAAGCATTGAAACAGATCGCATCTCAACAGTTGACGTCAGGATTAATGTTGTAGAATCAGGGGGTATGTCTGATGACGGTGTGACAATCCACTGGGTGTACCGTCGTGGCGGGCTAAACCTCCCAGGAAGTAGTGATTCATCATTAATGGAAAAAGATACTGTGATTGGGGATATTTGGTCTTACTCATCAATTATTGATATGACACCAGCGGCCCACATAGAGTTACAAGAAGAAGATCAACTGATGGTTTGGTTGGTCGGTGAAGATCGAGCCGGAAACGAGTTATTTGGTGAAGGTACAGCAGATTCGCCACGTGCCCCACAATTAATTATCAGAATTTTTGATCCTGTTATTTCTAAAGTTGAAATTGATGATTTGACTCCAATGATATACAAAAATGTGTATATTCAAACGACGATTAGAAATGATGGTTCAACGATGGGAGACATCAATGTAACTCTGATTGAGGAATTAGATGACGGGACATTACAATACTATGAATCGCACAATATCACTAGCCTTGGGCCACAACAAAAGCAAGTGGTCGCATTCTCTTGGGAAGCATGGGATAGTGGTATGCCTGACCTCTACATCATGTGGAACGGTGATGAATCTGATCTTACATTACTCCAACCTCAAATTGATGTGCAGGAAGAAGACGAAGAAGGTGGCTTATTCGGAGCAGGTGCAAATGTAGGGATGATTCTTGGATTACTAGCCATTATTGTAACTGGTGCTGTGATTGTTATTGTAGCAATGATGATGCGCAACCGAGAAGAATGGGAAGAAGAGGAAGAATGGGAGGACGCTGAGGAATACGCTGAGAAGATGCTCGGCAAAGAAGAAATTGGCGGAGTTTCAGCCCAACCCACTATCGTACCCGAAGATGCTCCGCTTCCAGAGCAAGCACCACCCCCTGGTTTGAGTGATGAGGAATGGTTAGCAACTGCAAAGCAAGAGTTGCCTGACTGGCCAGATGATGCACTTTTGTCCTACAAGGAGAATGGTTGGAGCGTTGAACAATTAGTTGAATGGAAAAACAACAACCAATAATTCTAATTCTCAATCTGAAAAATTTGCTTGCGCAAGTTGGAGAATTAAATTAAATCGCGCGGGAAATGAAAAATCTGTAGATTTTTGTGGATTGTGATAATTAGTAACCGCGAAAAAACTGATAAAAAATAGAAGTTGGGCCGCGCGACAACGTTTTTCAATTTCGCGAATTCGCATTTATTGAGAAACACGCGCGGCCGCGAATCAAGAACATCAAACATTATATGCCTGCGCGATTGGATGGCCGCCGAGGAAGAAATTCCTCAGGGATGCACATGACACAAACGAGCTTGACTCAGCAGCGAACAAAACTTACAGGCGAAATGGTACTTCTCCAGGAGCATGTTGAAAAATTACGAGCAGACTTAGAAGAGCAGCGTAAACTCGTAGCCACACTACTTACAATAATCATGGAAGAATCAGATGGCGTCCAATCTGGAGCCGCTCCAACCATTCCTAATCAGCCCAAGCGCGGCTATTGCATGTGAACAACTAACCGAATTTGGTTAGCCTTTGATGACTGCTAGTGGACGCAATCTTACAACAGGTCTAGCAAGACCTGCTTGAGCAGTTAATCGGATAACATCATCCACATTCTTGTATGCTTGAGGTGCTTCTTCTGCTAAAATATTAGGAGTCCTTGTATGAACATGAATTCCTTGCTCCTTTAGTGATTCCAATAATTCCTCGCTGTCAACACTTTTTCTCGCTGCCGCTCTAGAAAGCTGGCGTCCAGCCCCATGGCATGAAGATGCAAAGGCATCGTTTGAACCAGACTTCGGGCCTGCTAGAACCCAAGAAGCCGTGCCCATGTCTCCAGGAATCAATACTGGTTGACCGACACCTGAGAATCGTGTAGCTAATTCTGCATGATCTCCACCCAGTGCGCGAGTGGCCCCTTTACGGTGTACACAACAAGAGCAAGAAGAGCCATGAATCACATGCTCCTCCACCTTCGCAATATTATGACATACATCGTATACCACTTGCACATTAGCATCATCGTTACCAAGATGATGTGCAAGATTATCTCGTAATCTTTTAGTCAACGCACTACGATTAGCGAAAGCAAAATTCCCAGCCGCCTGCATAGCAGCGAAGTAATCCTGTCCCTCTTTTGAGTAGAATGGTGCGGCAGCCAATTGGCGGTCAGGGAGGCTGATATCCCAATGTTCACTATACCAATTTTTACCTTCTTGATGATATTTAGATTCTAATGCAGCCACATGTTCACTACAGACTTGATGTCCTAATCCTCGTGAGCCAGTGTGAATCATCGCACATATTTGACCGAGTCTAAGTCCGAACGCTTTGGCAGCTTCTTCATCCTCAACTCTATCTACAACCTGTAACTCTAGGAAATGATTTCCCGAACCAAGAGTGCCAAGAGATTTTGAGCCACGTTTCATCGCTCTTTCAGAAAGACTGTGGACGTCTCCTTCAAGAATCCCATTTGATTCTATGTGGCTCAAATCTTCATGTAAACCCCAACCAAGATCTGCTGATGCCTCAGCACCCCCTTCTAGGATGCCTTGTAATTCTTGGTTATCAAGCAAGGCTCCGCCTTTTCCAGAAGCACCTGCTGGAATTCTGTTAGCAAGGTGTTTTGCTAATCTAGCAAGGTCAGGTATCTGACTAATATCAAGGTCAGTTGAACACAAACGAACACCACAATTGATGTCAAAACCAACTCCACCTGGAGAAATCACCCCTCCTTGCTCGCCCCAATTCAAGTCAGTAGCCACTACCCCTCCAATTGGAAAACCGTAGCCGAAGTGCCAATCGGCCATAGCCCATGCGTCCCCTACAATTCCTGGTAAGGTGGCTGTGTTGACCAGTTGGCCTGGTGAGCGGTCATCTCCACTAGCAGCTAAATGTGCTTCATCAGCAACCAACATTGCGTCAGTCCTCATTGAGCCATAGCGATTGATGCGAAACAACGCTTCATCCACTTTCTCAATATGCTGCCCCCATTCAACTGTCATGGCAATAACCTCGTATCTAGAGACTGCCACAAGCCCCCTGTTCAAGCGTTTTTCGCCCAATCCTGTTAGTTGACTTCAAGAGTTGTCTCGTTTTCGCGACAATAGTAGAGGGGTTAGCATGGCATTTGGTGAAATTGATATCCCCTTTTTCCATGATGCTGGTTTCGTTCGTAAGAAGTGTCGCGTATCGGACTTATGGTTTTGGACACGAGATAAAAGTAGAGAGACTTGTGGTGACACAATCGAAGACGAATATACCTTCATCGGGAAACCATTGATTGCAGGTTACCCAGAACGTGGAAATGCACTCTTAACTAAAATGAGAGAAACATTCCTCACATTTTTTGAAGAACAAGGTCACGTAAGAGTTCAACCTTATCCGGTAATTGCTCGTTGGAGAGATGACATCCACCTTACTATAGCATCAATTGCTGATTTCCAACCAGATGTAACTGGCGGCGTAATACCTCCGCCGGCAAATCCACTAACTATTTCGCAGCCTTGTATTAGATTGACCGATGTGGCAGCAGTTGGCCGTTCAGGACGGCATTTGACGACTTTTGAAATGATGGCGCATCATTGCTTTAATCGCCCTAAAGATGGTGATGTTGTTTACTGGATTGACCAATGCGTACGCCTTTGTGATGAATTATTTGTTGAAAGATTAGGGATTGATTCCGGCTCAATAACATATGTAGAAAATCCCTGGTCAGGCGGCGGCAATGCTGGACCAGCACTAGAGGTAATTGTCGGTGGTTTGGAATTGGCTACTCTTGTGTTCATGAACCTAGAGGAGGACCCTCAGGGTTCAATTGAAATCAAGGGAGAACGTTACTCTGAAATGGACTTGCAAATTATTGACACAGGCTACGGATTGGAGAGGTTCTGTTGGGCTGCAGCAGGAACACCTACCATCTATGAGGCAATTTACCCAGAAACAGTTAGTTGGCTTAGGGAATTATCTGGGTTTGACTCAAGATTAGATATGATGAAAGGCATTGATTCCAATCTTTTATTGTCAGAGTTATCAATGCTAGCAGGCATCCTCAACATTGATGTCGGCACAGACGTATCATCGCTTTACGAAAAATTGGTTGAAAGACTAGCAAGCCGAGGAGTTGATATTAGTCTAGATGACTTGAAATCCATCACCGAACCATTATCTGCCATCTATGCGATTCCTGATCATCTACAAGCTCTTTGCAATATGCTTGGAGATGGCCTTGTGCCATCTAATGTGAAAGCGGGTTATCTCGCACGCATGTTGGCCCGCAGGACACTGAAAATGCGTGACCAAATTGGAATTGATGTTACATTGAGGGAATTAGGTGAGCACCACTTAGATGTCAATTTAGTTGGTCGGGAATTCACTCAAACTAGAAATGGAATCCTAACTATTCTTGAATTGGAAGAAAATCGTTACGCACAGATGTTGAGAGCAGGTGAAGCCGCTGTTCGAACTGCACTGAAAGATGTGGCTTCAGATGCAGAAGAAATTGATGATGAAATCTTGTTCAACCTTGCAGAAAGCAGAGGATTACAACCAGACATGGTTGTTGAGATTGCAAAATCAGCAGGTTGGCCTAATCTGACGGTTAGACTTGGGTTAGCAGCAGACATGGCGGCACGACATGCAAAGCAAACTAAGGAAACAGCGCGTGGTAAAAAGACCAGTGG
>CBFHYB010000108.1:0-5518 GCA_965659915.1 Candidatus Thalassarchaeaceae archaeon | reverse complement strand
ACGAGCCAAGGCGTCTGTTTTTCGGCATTCTCCCTAACCCTTCGTGGTGTGAGAAGCGATCACCTTTGACGAATGGAACTCTTGTGAGAGGAGTGAGAAGATTGTCAATATCCTTGGGGTCCATTTGCCCATCACCAGCCATTACAACAACAGCCCAATCATGGGTGCTAACATTATCACTTTTCAGTTGAGAAATCACCTCTGCGTATCCCGTAGCGATTGCACCACCTACTCCAAGGCCATTCGTTCTGACGATTTTTCCAAACTCTGGAAGCACTGATATGGCCTTTTGATGTGTCAAATCTGTTGAGCCATCATCTACTACTACCAGCGAATCTATCCATGGCGGTACAGATTTGATTGCTGACTCTATTTGCAGTTGCTCATTGAATGCTGGCATTACTACTGCCACCCGCCATCCGTTGCGCATTAATTCGGCGGCGGCAGGCACGGTCTTTCAATGAGTTCCACCTTTTTGCTACTTCACAAGGCGAATCATTAACCCTTAGACCGGCGCGACGAAGAGTTGGGAAGCATGCGATTAGTGTTTGTTGCTCGGGAACAATCGCTTCGGCTTGGCTCTGCCGTGAGCCGCGGTACTGACTTTGTGGACGAGGTCGTCGTCATCTCACTTGGAGAAGATGAAACACAACGTGAGATGGTTGAAAAAGCGGGCGGTACATATGTAGTCCATGATGGCCCTGCTCACGCACCAAGTCTAGCTCGAACCTTGCTCGCAATGGACTTACCTGAAACCGATAATACCGTTGCAATCGGGCTGGACAATGATTGGAAACTGAAGAATTTACCGCGCCATATTGCGCTATCTCGTAGTCGCAATGATATTTACATCGCCTTCAAGCATAGAAGTGTCAACCAACGGACTGATGACATCCCTGATTCAAAAGAAGCGATAACAATCGCTTCTTATTCTTATGAAGATGCTGCAATTTCCGTTTGTGCCTTCACCAAAAAAGGATTACGAGCGCTCGCAGAAGCGAATGACCAGGATAAACCAGCAGACCTGTCGCGTGACCTTAGGGTCAGAATTATTGAACTAGATGCTACACCAGTTGGCAAAGAATTGGAATCTTTGACAAGTGCCTCCCGCTTTGCACAATTATTCTATTGGATGCTCGAATCAAAACACCCACTTATTGTACTTGGAATACCAGGAATTATTTTCTTCACAGTAGGATACAAAATGGCCACTGCATTGATTGATATTGGCGGCCCACACGATACTGTCAGTATAGGGGTTGCATTAGCAGCCTTTGCTGTCACCTTCATCGGTGTACTGTCTTTGGTTTCAGGGCTAGTACTCTACATCCTTGGGAAACAAATTGACAAAGTTCAACTGGAATATTCCTGATTAAACTAGGCGAAGAGTTTCGAGATTAGAAGGTGCAACCGTTCTGATGCGATATGTTTCCCTTAACCCCTGTCTAAACTGATTAGCAATCTTTGCATCACCATGGTGCAAAATAATGAAACGTGGTTTTGGATTCATTTGATTTACGTATTCCATCAATTGACGGCGGTCCGAATGTCCACTCATCCCGTCAATAATGACTAAATCACACTCAACTCTAACCATATCAGTCCCCCTTCCCCCATCACTAATTGGTACATCCTTGAAGCCATCCTTGAGTCGCCGGCCAAGCGTACCTTCTGCTTGATAACCTACGAAACAAAGAGTGTTTAGTCGGTCTTCACACCAATTTCTCAAGTATTCAACTATTGGACCTCCTGACATCATCCCACTAGTTGCTAGGACGATACAGGGTCGTGGGTTGTTGATGATTGATTCGCGCTGATCTCTACTCTCAACCTTCTTGAACCATTTAGATGAAAAGGGATTGGATTCATCATCTTTCAAGACTGATTGGCGTAATTCTTGATTTAGATAATCGGGATGCATTGCATGAATTGCAGTTGCCTCTTGAATCATACCATCAAGCCAAACAGGAACAGGTTCACAATCCCCTGATTTGAATAACTGGTCGATTGCAATCATCAATTCTTGACTTCGACCCACAGCGAATACGGGGCAGAAGATTTTACCACCCTTGCTAAGAACGCGTTTCAGCATATCCTGCAGTTCTTGGGTCGCTTCCAACCGAGAAGGCTGGAACGATTTAGCACCACCATAAGTTGATTCAAGAACAAGAGTTTCAACCCGTGGAAATCGTACGTTAGCCGCATCATAAAGCCAAGATTTTTCGTATTTTATATCACCACTAAAAACCAAATTATGCAATCCTTCTCCAATGTGCATATGCACGGATGAAGAACCTAGAATATGTCCAGCATTGTATAGTG
The DNA here is from genome assembly GCA_965659915.1 of Candidatus Thalassarchaeaceae archaeon. Lineage (GTDB taxonomy): Archaea > Thermoplasmatota > Poseidoniia > Poseidoniales > Thalassarchaeaceae > MGIIb-Q1. The sequence continues at coordinate 3,196 of CBFHYB010000108.1, read as the reverse complement.
TCATTTTGATATCAGGGGCAATGTCTGTAGTTTTATTCCAATCTACATCTACCACGTGCAACATCATTGTTTGAACATCTTCTAAAGTGTATGCCGGCTTTCTTCCTTCTGACTGTGACACCTTTATGAAATCCAATTGCAACAATACCATCAAATCGCGTGTTGGAGGTGTGCAATAAACTGGACCTCGATATCCATACTTGAATAACACCGGTAACATACCGATATGATCTAGATGGGCGTGAGTAATTACTACGGCATCAATTTTGTCAGGTGGGAGTAATTCCGGTGCTGAAAAGTACGGCATTGAGGAATCTTCACGCCCTGGTTTTGCTCCACAATCTACTACAATACGACTTTCGTTGGTTGTGACTAGGTGCATTGCCCTGCCAACTTCACCATAGGACCCTAATGCAGTGAGCCTAACCCATGATTCCCCGGGCCTTTGCGGACGGTAGATGTTATTTCCAAATCTACGTAGTGCCTTTTTTCGATCAGTAGAATTATCCATTCTGAATCTCCGAATATCGGTAGATGTTCTACTATCCATGCGAGAGGAGCGGATAATATTGGTGTGCCATCCGATTTTATCTCTTACTTCTTTGAGATGCACACCTCTCTTACCTACTGCTAATGCTGGGTCTTTACACTCAATTGTGCATTCTCCGATTGCAGGGTCAAACCAGATATTCAGAACTAGCGAATCTTTTGGGATTATATTTTTAATTAATTCCTGAGCATCTCTTGGATTCATCAAAATAGATTCATGCGGCCTAACAATAATTCGTCTTTTTATTGTTTTAGCCATCTCACCAATAAGAGAATTGTTGAATTCTTCTGGAGTTTTGGTAATTATCGCTATGCTAGCCGCTTCTAGATCTATTTCATAATCTGCCTTGCTAGGCATCATCTCTAGTAACTTCTCTTTGATTTCCTTAAAGGTCAATCTCATTGTCACACCTCGTCTTGTTTACTGTATCCCGCAGTTTACCGGCTTCCTCAAGAGAGGAGAATGGCAGTTTAACTGCCGGGAATCTAATTTCAATTCTCAAATAGAATTGAGCAATTTCTGCTTTTGTGCATCAGTTAGTAAGGTAAATCCTTTTTCCAGGGTAATAACACAGAGATCCATGCCATTTCCACTAGCTGCATCTCTTTGAGCCGATGCCGAAAGTGCCTTTGCGGCGACTTTCAATGCCTCATTCTCTGTCATACCATCTTTGTACTGGTCTTCTAAAACCCCATACATGTAAGGTGAGCCGGAACCTGTGGCACAATATGTGTCTGAAATTGAACCGCCAGCTGAATCAATTGAGTATACATGGCTACCATCAGTATCCACTCCTGCAATCAATAATTGAACCCAATAAGGCCTGCCACCTAGAATATTAGCAGTCAGAGTTGCAGCGGCTTCTACCTTCATGATTCCTCCGCGCTTCATTTCATAAATGGCTATTTCAGCAGCCAAAACTCGAGAAAGTACCTGAGCATGGCCAACTAATCCAGCAGTGGTGAGAGCGATGTTATCCGCAATTGAAAATAACTTCTGTACATTTTTGTTAGCAACAAAGTGGCCCATCGTTGCTCGATGGTCTGCCCCTACTACTACGCCACCATCAAAGCATATCCCGATAGTGCTAGTTCCTGTCTTCAATGCCGTCATCTCTGCGTCCATGTCATTACCCCCTAATTGCCCGTTCTTGAACATTCGCACGAAGCGGAATGCCCGCTTCGGCATGGAGGGGGAAATATTGGCCCCTTATCAACCCGACTAAACCGAACCGCCTACTTACGACATCAAAACAGGAAATTGGTTATGTGGCAAGCCCGTCACCGGTGAATGGTGGAAATGACTGAGGATGATGGCGAGGGGCCCCGCTGGATTGACATCCCCAGTACCTCAGAGGGGGAAATGCCACGACCAGAGCCAGGTCAACTTTACCATGACTTGGGCTCATTATACCCCGATGCCCCTGTGCCACGAATTGATGGGGAATTGGTCATTCGGAGAGCCGTGTTACACGATGTTACTGGTTTAGATGACATATTCAATTGGGCTGCAGAGGGAGAAGTGGTGATTGTTGAATTAGGAAAAATCATCGGCAGAGGTTTTGAATTTGAGACTGCAATTGAACAAATCTCAAACTTCATTGTCAAAGATGTAGGTGGCTCACTCGTCCAACTAGGAGAAGATCGAGTTCTTGTTCTGCCCCCTGGAGTAAGTGGTGTTGCCGGCCTAGAAAAAGAATCGTTCGAACACTCTTTGTGAGGTGGTAAGGTGGAAAGTGACGTTGATTTACCATGCCCTACTTGTCAATCAGAAGGTTGTTTAAAACTCCTATCAATGTCATCTGAAATCCCGTACTTCGGTGAGCATACACAGATAACTATTAGTTGTGAAAAATGTGGAATGCGGCAAACTGATTTCATCCCTTCAGAAGAACGTGGAGCCCTGTCTTTCACTTTGTCTATAGAAAGAGATGAGCACTTGCAAGCAAGAGTTGTTAGAGGCTCTTCTGGCACTGTTAGAATACCGGAGTTAGACTTAGAAGTATCACCTGGGACTCAATCCACCGGATATGTTTCAAATGTTGAAGGTGTAGTAAATCGATTTATTGACATCATTCGTATGATGATGAGACAAATACGCACCGACATTGAAAATGGAGAGATTGAGAATGAGGGAAATTTGGAGAAATTGTTTCAACTTGAAATGGCTCTTACAGCACTGGCAAAGGGAGAATTACTCGGCGACCTTTCTCTCGAAATACTTGACCCTAAGGGGCACAGCATAATTGGCCATGATGATGTGGTGAAAAAAGAATTGACTGCTGAGGAAGTTGCCCAACTTGACCCTGGGCCAGCACCTATCATCATGGGTTCAGAAGATGTTGAATGAACTAAAGGCGAGCATCAGCAGCCAAGAAATCATCAACAATATGTGCGGTTTGCTGACGCATTTCACCAAGATGGCTGAGATATTCACTGGCCTTGTCAATACAAATTTGTTTCATTTGGCCTGTGAGAATTTCTCCAGAGCGGTAACCAGCCTCAACTTCTGCAAGTGCTTTATCATCATCTTCGAAGAAATATCTAAGATATTGGAAGGCAACATCCACATCAGGATTACCTCCAAGCCTGCGGTGTTCCTCTAGAGTTGGTTGGCCACCTGAAAATGAGGATTTTACTTTCTTTT
>CBFHYB010000107.1:4983-5619 GCA_965659915.1 Candidatus Thalassarchaeaceae archaeon | reverse complement strand
GTCTTGACAATTGAATGTGTAAAAGCGCCCCTTGCGCGTGGTTTTAATTTCTATACCAGAGCCACTACTGGTGATGTATCCAATTGATTTCATCCCCTTTATTCTCCACCCCATGCCACCCCATTTTATCCATTTAATCTCAACAACTTTAGCTGAGATAATTTCTGAGTTTTTTAATTGGACATCCCATCCAAGATATCCGAAAGAAAGGGAATTACCATCATATTGAATGGCATAGATTGAGAATGCCCAACTCAACCAAATGAACCACATAATTGGGATTCCAAAAGCCAACCAATAGCCTATCGTGACAATAGTGAATATTCCTTTTTCACCTACACCTAGGGCCAAGAAAAGGGTGATTGAACCAATTAAAGACACTAATACTATGCACGGTAAAAGATAGTAAAACCTTGGCCTTGATTGTTCGTTGTACATCATTACCCCACCTCTAAAATTCTCGTCACTTCTTCAAATTGAAAGCATGCTTTTTGCATCCGGTGCCCATCTTCAATCTCGATAAGTTCCACGACATGCGCATCTTCTTTGGCAACCTTACGTGAGTTTTCAATTGGTACTATATCGTCTAAATTCCCATGAAGAATTACTGTTGGATGATTCAGTTTTGGCCACGAC
>CBFHYB010000107.1:0-4973 GCA_965659915.1 Candidatus Thalassarchaeaceae archaeon | reverse complement strand
GGAAAAATTCCCAGTCCAAGGTGACTTCACTTCCTAATCCATTCATGAAATATGGAATGCTACCATCTTTTTCCCACTGCGCCAAACCTTCCGGTTTTGCGCCTTCCCGCCATAAATCTCCTAGGCCAAATGCTGGTGCAATTAGTAGCAGTGAAAATTTTTCGTCAGGGCGGAGGTTGGAGGCGTTGGCCGCAGCCAAACCACCCATTGATGATCCAGCGATGATATCAAATGGCCCATCTTCGTCAATTATTCGAAGTAGAACCTCGGTTTCTTGTTCTATTGTCCAACCTAGTTCAGACATTGATGGGGCAACGACATCCCACCCCAATTCATCTCTCATATAGGATGGTTTACTTCCTTCAGGTGTGCCTTCAAATCCATGGGCAAAAAGTACTCGTATCATTATCAACCATCGTCTTTTTTCTAGTCAAATTCTAGACCTAGTAACTCAAGGTTAGCAAGAGGACAACGCGTCATTCCCGCATGCTCCATGACTCTGATGTGAATTTCAGCCACGACATGAACGGTTGCTTGAAACAAATGGCCAGCATGGACGTTATTGTCATCGTCAGACCAACAGCAGTGGATATGTGTGAATGCTTCTCCATGCTTTGTGCGAGCAATATTGCCTGAAAGGCTCACTAATTCAGATGGGGGATCTAACGGCCGCCTCTGGTACACTCCTTCTGCATTCATGTATCCATATTGATTGTCACGAGTTCGGCCAATACCGCTTGTGATAGCGGCTGCATCAAATCCAACATCATCTGCTAGTTCCTGTAGGGATGCATGGATTTCTTCCCCCGGATCAAGTCTCACGAGGATGTCGCTTCCTGAACGTGTGTGCTCCATTAGTTATCCGGAATTGCGGGAGTTTCATAGTGATTACCCGTCTCCGATACATTGGTGAACAGTTGAGCCGCGGCCTTGTTATCTTCGTTGAGGATGAAGAAACGCTCCGTAAATTGGGCGAAACAATCCTTTCTAGAATGGGTTTTGAAGTTTCAGCTCATGAAGATGCTGAATCCGCACTTGAGAAGATAAAACAGAACCCGAATATTGTCCTATTAGCCACCGATATGTCACTTCCTGAGATGAATGGGGTGAATCTTGCTCACAAGGTTAGAGAGTTGGGTATTCGGGCACCTGTATTGCTGATGAGCGGTCATGACGAAGCAGATATCCTTGAGGCAGGAGGGGTTCCACCACCAGGAATAATGTTGCAAAAACCAATTGGCTTGGCTGACTTACGTGCTACCGTTGATTCACTGCTGTCATAATGGTTCGGCGGCGCTTTATTGGGAGGTGGGGCCATTGCTTGATTTCAATTGGGATGTGTTCCAGTGGAAATGGGTGAAAGGCAATTTCGAGTCTAGAATAAAGTTCTGATTTCCAGTGGAAACAGGGGGGGCAAATCGCGTTGTTAAAATACCGTCCGCGAGCGCTGATGAGTCCCGCGCGGGAGATATTCCAATGGTTGGCATCCAAGACTCAAATGCTCGTTGGCGAACTTTGTTGCAAGAGCAATACGCTAGGGAGATTCAGGTGTTGGCTAGTAGTTGGCCAAAACAACCGGGATTAAACATTAATTTTAGTGATATACAGGCTTGGGATCCTAATTTTGCTAAATCGCTGATTGAGTATCCTAAACCGATTTTACGAGCTGCCACAGAATCACTGAGAGCATTGTGTGCTGAGGGCGGTTGGGAAATTGATCCTACTCTACGAGTTGTTGAGTTACCTCATGATTGTAAGAAGTCTTTACGTGAAGTAGGGTCTGATGAGATTGATAAATTAATTTCATCCGAAGTGGTGGTCACTAAGGTTTCAGAATTAAAACCTAGAATCTATCATGCACAATTCCGCTGTGTTCTCTGCACACATATCACAGAGGTAGCACAACTGAACGAATTAGAATTAATTGAACCAGTTCAGTGTGATGATTTGAATGGTGGTTGTGGTCGAAGCGCTGGCGGTAAGGATGGTACCCGATTTGAGTTAATCCATGAAAATGTGGCTTTAGTGGATAACCAATGGATAGAGATTCAAGAATTGCCAGAAAATGTGACCGGTGGTGCGCAACCGGCACGAGCAACAGTTCTAGCAGAGGCAGACTTGGCAAATGTCCTACTTCCTGGGATGAGAGTTACAGTCAATCTAGTTCCTTTTATTCGCAGTGAGAAAACGAGGGGTGGTAAGACCCCGATGTTCACCATCTATCACTCGTTAGTCTCTGCAGAGCATGAAAATACACCATTTAACGAGATTGAAATTTCCGAGGAAGAGAAGAAGCAGATAATTGAAATTAGTAATCGTTCGGATTTGTATGAATTATTGACTAACAGTATTGCTCCATCCATTTTTGGTGCTGGTAAATTGCAGATGGTTAAGCGATCATTAGTGATGCAATTATTCAGCGGTGTATCAAGGAGATATTCTGATGGTACTAGAGCAAGAGGTGATATCCACATTTTACTGATGGGTGATCCTGGGGTTGCAAAAAGCCAGTTATTGTCGTATATGTCACAGATTTCACCACGTGGGAAATATGCTTCCGGTGGAGGTATTTCAGGTGCAGGTCTAACTGCGGCTGCAGTTAGAGATGCATTCAATGATGGTCGCTTCTCTTTGGAGGCAGGAATCCTTGTTCTTGCAGATTCTGGACTTGCAGCGATAGATGAATTTGACAAAATGAATAATGATGACAGGTCAAAAATGCATGAGGCTATGGAGCAGCAGAAAATTCACATTTCAAAAGGTGGAATCAATGCAACAATGCGAACACGATGCGCAGTGTTGGCTGCTGCTAACCCTCGGCTTGGTCGTTTCAGCCATAGGGCTCAAGCAGGACTAGACATTTCACCAATGTTTGAGGAAGTTGACTTGCCGCCAGCCTTGATGTCTCGGTTTGATATCATCTGGTTGTTGCGAGATGATGTTGTTAAGGAACAAGATATGCAAATTGCTGAACACATACTCTCAAATCGAAGTACAGGAATTAGTGAAACACTAATTGAAGAAGGTCGAGAAGCCGATCCAAAGGTAGTAGATGATGAGTCTGCATTGAAGAAGGGTTACAATGGTGAAGACCAGTTGACTATTTCGATGTTTCAGAAATATATTGCATGGGCTAAACGCACGATACACCCGGTGTTAACACCCGAAGCGCAGGAACAAATAACCAACTTCTATATTGAGACAAGAACTAGAGACTCTGATGAAGATAATAGCGTTCCAATTACTGCTAGAGCGCTCGAAGGTTTGGTTAGATTAGCCGAGGCGAATGCAAGAATGCGCCTTTCTCCAGAAGCGACAGCTGAGGATGCAAAAAGAGCACTAGCGATGTTCAGAAATTGGCGATATGAATTGATGGGAGACGAGTTTGATGAAGGAGTAATTAGTACCGGTCGCTCGGCTAAAAAGAGGTCTGCTGAACAAGTTACTTTGGAGGTCATGAAACAATTGACTGGAGGCAAGAGAGATGTTGACGTTGCTGCAGGAGATATTCTCAATGAAATGGCGCGGCAGAATTTTGATGAATATGAGGTTGAAGATGCCCTCAAACAATTATCCATGCGCAGCCAAATTTACACTCCTGGTGCCGGTCGTTGGCGTCTTGTCAACTAAACAACACACTAGATTTCTAGACAATATGAGCCGGTTCTGCTATGAGCCATAGGCCTCTCCGGGTTATTGATGGCAAGCGGGGAGCCGGTAGGAGATATCGCTGATGCAGGGTCCTTAGACCCTGAATCACTTGGTTTCATGTGTGGAATTGAAATCCACCAACAACTTGCAACTGGCAAGTTGCATTCGCGTCAACCTGGAATCCTTTACGATTACACAATTGACACGATTCCAGAATCGTGGCCAAGAGTACACCGCCGACTGAGAGCTGCACAAGGTGAAGGTGGCGTAGTCGATGTTGCTGCTCGTTTCGAGGCTCGCAGAAATCGTTCATTCACCTATGTCAAGTCATCAAATGCAGGATTAATCGAACTTGATGAAGCACCTCCTCTCAGCCATGACGAAGATGCAGTTGAGGTTGCTTTGACGGTTTCAGCCATGATGAAAATGAATCCTGTTGCAGTCATGCAAGCAATGAGAAAAACGGTAGTTGATGGCTCAAATACTAGCGGTTTTCAACGCACTACACTGATTGCCACAGGTGGCGCAGTAGAAACAAATTCGGCACCAGTAGGGATCTCACTTCTAACCTTAGAAGAGGATTCAGCACGTAAATTGGATACCGTGAGTGGAAGTGGGGGGGAAGTGGTGATTTACACCCTTGATAGGCTCGGAGTGCCACTGATAGAGATAGCTACGGAACCAGATATATTGTCCCCAATACATGCTCAAGAAACCAGTAAAGCACTTGGCCAATTACTTCGAGATACTCGCCGAGTTCGCCGTGGTTTGGGTACCATTCGCCAAGACCTAAATGTCTCAATTGCTTGTGGTGACCGAGTTGAAATCAAAGGTTGTCAAGATTTAGATTGGATTCCAAAAATCATTGAATTGGAGATGGCAAGACAACTACACTTCTATCGGCTGGCAAATGAAATGCGGGCTGAAAATGGCCAGCCGTTATTACCTCCAAACCGTGATGATGATGATGATGCTACGGAGGAAGGTGTTGCTAAGTTAGCAGAAGAATTGTTGCCTTGTGATGTAACTGATATCACAGATGTATTCAGCAATTGTCAATCAAAAATGGTTGTCGACTCGTTAGCAGAAGGTGCAAAAGTGTTAGCAGTGAAATTGGCTAATTTTGCTGGTAGAATAGGCAGTAAACAACTCGATGCCAATGGTGCACAAATGCCGCGACTTGGCAGAGAGTTAGCATCAGCGGCGAAACTTGCTGGCGTGCGTGGAATCTTCCATTCAGATGAATTACCTGCATATGGAATCGAGCAAGCCGAAGTTGATGCTACAAAATCTAATCTTGATTTGAGTGAATCGGATGCATT
>CBFHYB010000106.1:0-5628 GCA_965659915.1 Candidatus Thalassarchaeaceae archaeon | reverse complement strand
CGCTTCTGCTTCCATAAATGCCCCTGACATCGTAGTTACAAATGGGATATTCAATTCAACTGCCAAGCGGCGCATCATATTTCCATCAAGTACTGCGCCGCCACTCTTACTTGGTGTATTTATCACCAAGTTGATTTTACCCTGTCTCATCAAATCCAACGCATCAGGTGATTGATGTTCAGCAATTCTGAACACCCTCTCAACAGGAACGCCCTCCATTTTCAGAGCATTTGAGGTGCCCGTAGTAGCGTAAAGTGAGAAACCCATTTCAACAAGTTTCTCAGCGATTGGCACTAACCCTTCCTTATCTCCATCCTTGACAGTTAAGTAAACTCCACCATCCGTTGGAACTGGCAACTCAGTTGCAAGTCTTGCCTTCAAATATGCACGTGCTGGGTTAACATCACTACCCATTACTTCACCTGTCGATTTCATTTCAGGCCCTGGTGCTGGGTCCAAACCTCTGAGTTTTATGAATGGGAATACTGGTGCTTTCACACAAACAAGCCCAACTGTTCGTTCTGGGATTTCCAAGTCTGCTAACTTTGCTCCAATAGTCACATGTGCTGCTATCCTAGCCAATGGAATACCGGTTGATTTTGCTACAAAGGGGAAAGTGCGGGAACCTCTTGGATTTACTTCTAACACGTAAAGTTCGTTGCCACATATGGCAAATTGTATGTTGTAACAACCTATGATGTTCAGCCCAAGCCCGATCTTTTCTGTCCAATCTTCTACTTGGGCAAGAATTTCATCACTAACGTTCTGAGGAGGAATGAAACAGGTTGAATCTCCTGAGTGGATTCCAGCCTCTTCCAAATGTTCCATGATAGCTCCAATCAATACTTCGGTTCCATCTGACACAGCATCTACATCAAGTTCAATTGCATGTCCTAAATATTCGTCTGCAAGTAGTGGTTTATCTGGTGCTAAGAATGCTTCTTGCATATACGCATCCAATTGTTCATCGCTAGTAAGTATCTCCATACCTCGCCCACCGAGAACATAAGATGGACGAATTAGAACTGGGAAACCTATCTCTTGTACCGCCGCCCTAACCTCTTCGGGAGTGCTACCAGTTTGGCCTCTTGGCATCTTCAATTTAGCTCTCTTGGAAAACGCTTCGAAGCGTTCTCGATCGCTGGCTTCATCAACTGCATCGGGGGATGTTCCTTCTAATTTCATATCCAGCCCCATTGATGCTAGGTGCTCTAATCTCCCATCAAGTGGCAGAGCCAAATTGATTGCAGTTTGGCCTCCAAATTGAAGTAAAATACCATCTGCCCCTTCTCGTAACAGAATTTCAGCGACCGCCTCCAAAGTGAGTGGGTCAAAGTAGAGGCGGTCTGATGTATCAAAATCAGTTGATACTGTTTCTGGATTATTATTGATGAGGATTGCTTCGTGTCCTACTTCTCGAATCGCTTGCACCGCGTGCACAGCGCCATAATCAAACTCAATTCCCTGGCCGATGCGAATTGGTCCTGAACCAATTACAACAAGCCTACGTGATTCATCACCTGTAGGAGTTGTTTTCCTCTTATCGGTGACTCTATCAATTCCTAATTGGCCATTTATTTCGTAAGTTGAATAATAGTAAGGAGTTACTGCTGCGAACTCAGCAGCGCAACTGTCAACCATTCTATAGACAGGGTGTAGTTTTAATTCATGACGTCTAGCCATGACATCAAACTCTGTCTTACCGGCTTCCTTGATACGCCACCCAGATGCTGGATATCCAGCCAATGCATCTGCAATATGGGCATCAGTTAATCCATTGGCTTTCCAATCTCTCATGCTTGAAATGGGAATATCAGCGGCTTCTAAACCAGCCTTACCAGCAGCGACAATCTCATTGTCAATTGTCGCCATTCTCTCAAACTGATGCAAAAACCAACGTGTAATCGAGGTGATTTCTTCAACCTTATCAACAGACCATCCTCGTCTGAAAACCTCGTAAAGTGCACCCATTCTGCGGTCAGTAGCTACTCTAATCCAATCCTCTAGAATATCATCGGGCAGCGGCTCACTTGCTCTTTCACCCATGCCCTCACCCTCGGACATATCAGCCATAGTAAGTGGTCGTGGATGTGGGACACCATACTCAAGAGAGGCCCATGCCTTGAGAAACGCCTCGCCAAAGCATCTGCCAATAGCCATTACTTCGCCAGTTGATTTCATTGAAGTTCCTAAAGTTCTGTCAGCGGTTCTAAACTTGTCAAACGGCCAGCGTGGAATTTTAACGACACAATAATCGAGAGTTGGTTCGAAAGCGGCTGTTGTCCCTTCACCAGTGATGGGATTTGGTAACTCATCCAAAGTGTAACCCACAGCGATTAATGCCGCCATTCTAGCAATAGGATATCCTGTCGCCTTACTAGCAAGAGCTGATGAGCGAGAAACCCGAGGATTAACTTCAATCACAACATAGTCACCGGTATCTTGGTTGAAAGAGAATTGAACATTGCATCCACCTTTGATATCGAGTCTGCGAATCAAACGCAGAGCCGCATCTCGCAACATCTGATGATCGCGGTCGGATAGTGTCTGTTGTGGGGCAACCACCACAGATTCTCCGGTGTGAACACCCATTGGGTCAATATTTTCCATAGTACAGACAATTATGCAGTTGTCTGCAGCATCGCGCATCACTTCGTACTCATGTTCTTGCCATCCCAAAATACTCTCTTCGATGAGTACTTGACCAATTCTTGAATGTAGAATACCTTGACTGGCAATCTCAACTAATTCACCACGGTTCCATGCCGTACCTCCACCTAAACCACCGAGAGTAAATGCTGGTCGTACGAGTAATGGGAATGAACCGATTTTTTCTGCGGCTGAAAGAACTTCGTTGATTGAGTTGCAAGCGTGAGCCTCACAGATTGGCAATCCTATTTCACTGCAAACCTTGTTGAATAAATCACGATCTTCTGCTTCATCAATTGAGACCAGATTACAACCAATTAATTCAACATCTAATTTCTCCAAAGTGCCATCGTGGGCTAATGCTGATGCTAAATTAAGAGCAGTTTGACCGCCCATTCCTGCAAGTAATGCATCGGGTCGCTCAATTTCTAAGATTCTGCGAATGACATCTGGTAGCAAAGGTTCAATGTAAATTTGGTCTGCCATTTCAGGATCATTCTGAATTGTTGCAGGATTGCTGTTGACTAGAATGACTTCGTATCCATCTGCCCGCAGGGCACGACAGGCTTGTGAACCTGAGAAATCAAACTCAGCGGCTTGACCAATCTTGATTGGTCCAGAACCAAGAATCATGATTCGCTTGAGGTCATCGCGACGAGGCATTATGCACCACCTCGCTTTGAGTTGGGCAATTGCCCTGCCATCTCTTTAGCCACAATTTCTGAAAACATGTCAAACAATGGTTCCGCATCATGGGGGCCAGGGCAAGCCTCGGGGTGATATTGGACACTAAACGCTGGTCTACCAACAACATCCAATCCTTCTACGGTTCTGTCATTAGCATTGACAAAACGGACTTCTGTCGGTGCCTCAGAAAGTGCTGTAGGAGCACCTTGACTCTTCCAAATAGGATGGGGTGCTAACGGCTCTTCATTTCTAGGATTAACAGCAAAACCATGATTTTGACTAGTGATTGTCACTTTTCCAGTGACTAAATCAACTACTGGTTGGTTAGCTCCACGATGACCATAGCGCAATTTGTATGTCTCTAAACCGGTTGCAAGCCCTAGTAGTTGATGGCCAAGGCAAATACCCATTACAGGTATTTTCTCATTCAAACCATCTGCCAATGTTTTCCTAGCACCCATTGCTTTTCCACCATGAGCAGGGTCACCCGGCCCATTAGAACAGAATAGCGCATCAATCTGCCAATCACTAACAAGTGTGTCGTAACCAATATCTGGTGGGCACCAAAGAACCTCAAATCGATTACTTAGTTGACGCAGAATATTGTACTTGATTCCACAATCAAGCGCTGCTACACGCGGTAAAGCCACCCCATTAGAATCAGTAACTCCCTCGTTGAGAAGCACTGCATCATCTCTACTAACTTCATCAACTAAGTCTTCCAAATCTGGTGAAGTCATTTTTTCTAGCCGGTCAAGCATCTCCTGTTCCATCTCAAGTGGCCCAAATTGACACAGAATCACACCGTGCTCACGAACTCTCTTTGTCAAGGCCCTAGTGTCTACACCTGTTATTCCTGGAACTCCGTGAGCGAGGAGGAAATCATTGACAGAACCAATACAGTGACGGTGATCAGGGTGTCCTATCCATTCTCGGCAAACAACACCTCGAGGCCAAACACCTGCTGATTCTGAAATACTAGGGGCCACCCCGTAATTTCCTAGTAGCGGCCAAGTAAACGTCAACACCTGCCCAGCAAAAGATGGGTCGGTCAAAGATTCCTGAAAACCAGTCATCCCAGTTGTGAATACCAATTCACCTTCACCAATTTTTGCCGCGCCAAACAATTCCCCCTCGAAACGAGAACCGTCCGCAAGAAGGATGACACCTCTGCCATGAGCGGATTCGTGGACAGCAGAGGTTGAATTGATGAGCGCATCAGCAGCATCAATGCCGCAAAATGGATTAAAAACGCCGGGTTGGCCTTCTCCGGGACTAAAGCCGCCGTGTGAAGTCACCCTTGCACCTTAGAATCGTGCCTGCAAACCGTTCATAATCATTGACACGCGTCAGAATCAAAAAATAAGTAAAATGATTCTATCTTTTACGCTAATCTATTCTTCTTGACGCATGTCTTTTCCGCGCTCTGTAGGATGAATTTCCAACACTCCATCATTGAAATTATCTGGTGACGAGACGCCATCATTAAGACGCTCTAGAAATCCAGCTAATGCCGCCACTTCGGAATGAGGTTGGTTACCAATAGCAACATTGTATTGACACATTTCATAGTATTCACGAGAGACTTTCGCACCACCCACTACAATCACAATTGGTTTGTCATCAGGAATATCTGGAATCACTTCCTGATATGGAAGTCCATACATCGTCAAGTGAACTGCAACCCCACCTTCGGCAATAAAATTGCGTAAAAATCCAAGCGGCGAGGGTTCGTGGCGTGCTTCCATCTCACCACCAAATCGCATTTTAACATCATCTAATGACTGTATAACTGAGGAATCTTTGTCACCAGCAAGTAAGAATTGTTTTGCCCCATACACCCGTGAAGTGAGACCTAAATGAGTAGACATACGTGGGTCGCGCCCTGCCCTGTGAGACAACCGTAGAACAGTGATGTGTGTCATGGGCCTCACCCTTAGGCGGGAGAGACTTCCTCTTCATCCTTGTCAAAGTCCCCTTGGCCAATCAAAAGTGGCTCAATAGTTGATAATTCAAGAGGGAATGACTGGAGCATCTTTTGCACCCAAGAAAGGAGGATTGCATCGAGCAACATATGAGAAGCGAAGTGAACCATTATCGCAAGTGCACCTATTCTCAAAGACTGGAGGGCCATTGATGGACTGCCTTGGTCGGTGAAGACTATCCAACCTAATGGCTCCAAAGTGAAGTAAAGTGCTATGATTAGGAGAATTCCACCAATTAATCCTGATTGCCAACTGCTTCGTTCACGACTATGCATCAGTAGTACCGTTGCAACTATGACTAGAAGTG
>CBFHYB010000105.1:0-5647 GCA_965659915.1 Candidatus Thalassarchaeaceae archaeon | reverse complement strand
TAGAATGTGTACCTAGATTAGACCAAATCGTTCGTGATTCACGGGCATCTTTTAGTCAATCATTAGCCATTCTAAAAGAGGCAAAGAAACTGCGCCCTGACATCCTCACTAAGACCAGTTTGATGGTTGGTGTTGGTGAGACTGATGATGAAATTGAGGAAGCATTGGCAATGCTAAGAGAAGTCGGTGTTGATATCATCACCCTAGGGCAATATCTTAGCCCATCATGGAAACATTTGGCGGTTGACCGTTTTCCAACCCCTCAACAATTTGCAACATGGGATGAATCGGCCCGTGAAATCGGTTTCAAAGCAGTCGCAAGCGGGCCACTTGTGCGGTCATCATACCGAGCAGGTTTGCTACTCGAGGAAGCAAATGGGGGGCAACCTGTTGCAACTCTTGCAGCCACGGGAGCGGCTGTATCCAATTTATCTTCCAGCCCATCTAAAGATGGGCAACCATGAAAATCATCATAGTCGGAGCAGCGTGAGGTAGAACCATGACGGGGGACGAGCAGGGGGGTGGCTTGGATGGATTTACAGTCCCAGATGCCCCTAGTCGACCTGGAGAAGAGTCGCATTTTGAACCCTGGACATACACACCTGGAGATTTGAGCCAACCCGATCCAAAGACCTGCACATCCGAAGATACCACTGACCACGCTGAAGGCTTGATTAGAGTTCTTGATGATGAAGGAGTTGCAAGCGGAGCATGGAATCCAAATCTAAGTGTTGATGAATTGCGCCTTGGACTTGAGCAGATGTGTCGTCTGCGAATATTTGACGACCGCATGATGAAGATGCAAAGAACTGGGAAACTCTCCTTTTACATGCGGTCTCTTGGCGAAGAAGCAATTGCAATTTCACAGACAATGGCTTTGCAGGACCACGATTGGTTATTCCCAACATATCGCCAACCGGGTTGTCAATTTGTGCGTGGTAGAAGCATGGTTAGCATGATAAATCACTGCATTGGTAATGTAGAGGACAATGTTAAGGGTAGACAAATGCCTGTTCACTATACTTACAAAGATGGGTACTACATATCAGTTTCAAGTCCTGTTGGAACACAATTTTCTCAGGCTGTAGGTGTTGCAATGGCAAGCGCCTACAAAGGGGAAGACCAAGCCACAATTACATGGATAGGAGATGGGGCTAGCGCTGAAGGGGATTACCACTACGCAGTCAATTTTGCAAGTGTTTTCAAGCCACCAATTATCTTGTGCGTTGTCAATAATCAATGGGCAATTTCAACCCACAAGAATTTCGCATCGGGTGGAGAAAATTTTGCCACTCGTGCGCTACCTTACGGCATACCATCGTTAAGAGTGGATGGAAATGATTTCTTGGCTTTGTACTCAGTAACACAATGGGCAAGGGAAAGAGCTGCTGCAGGAATGGGTGCAACCCACATTGAAATCCTAACTTATCGAACAGGCGCACATAGCAGCAGTGATGATGCTAGCCGTTACCGGCCGGCAGATGAGCATGATTATTGGCCAGGTGGCGACCCAATTGACCGCCTCAAGAATCATCTTATTTTGAATGGAGATTGGAGTGAAGAGCAACATTCCGAACTTGAGCAGGGGCTTGATGAAGAAGTTGTAGCAGCCTACAAAGAAGCAGTTACTCACGGTGACCTTGCAAACGGACCTTGGCCACCAGCAAGCACCATATTCACAGAAGTTTACGAAGAAGTGCCTTGGCACATCCAAGAACAACGAGAGGAGTTAGGAAAGTGAGGTGATTGTTATGACGGAAATGAATATGATACAATCGTTGAACAGCGCTCTTGATAATCTATTGGAATCAGATCCAAATGTTCTCATTTTCGGTGAAGATGTTGGCTATTTTGGAGGCGTATTCCGAGTCACTGATGGCCTGCAAGAGAAACATGGAACAAAACGGGTTTTTGACACACCTCTTGCAGAAGGTGGAATCGCTGCTATCGCTTTTGGAATGGGACTCAATGGACTACGTCCTGTAATGGAAATACAATTCTCCGATTACATATTCCCTGCTTACGACCAAATCGTAAATGAGATGGCAAAACTACGGCACCGAAGTGGTGGGGAATTTAGCACCCCCGTAACTATTCGAGCCCCCGCAGGAGGGGGAATCAAAGGAGGTCATCACCATTCACAATCTCCAGAATCCCAATTCACCCATACCCCTGGAATCAAGGTGGTTTACTGTTCAAATCCTTACAATGCTAAAGGACTTCTAATCAGTGCTATTGAGTGTAACGACCCAGTTGTTTTCTTTGAACCAAAACGATGTTACCGCGGCCCATTTTATGGTGACCCACACAATGTTCCAACTTGGAAAGGGCACGAGTATAGCGATGTTCCAGAAGAGCACTATGCAATTCCACTAGGGGAAGCAAATCTAACAATGGAAGGAGATAAATGCACAGTGATTGCTTGGGGAGCAATGGTCCACGTTGCCGAACAGGGAATCAAAGATTCTGGCATCTCTTGTGACTTGATTGATTTGCAATCTCTAGTTCCCTGGGATCGAGACGCCGTGGTAAATTCAGTAAAGAAAACAGGTCGTTGTGTGATTGTACACGAAGCACCCAAAACTAGCGGTTTTGGTGCTGAAATGTCAGCAAGCGTGCAAGAGCGTTGCTTCTATCATCTTGAGAGCCCTATTGAGAGAGTTACAGGATGGGATACACCTTTCCCACACAGCACAGAATGGGATTATTTGCCAAGCCCACAGAGAATTGCTGAAGCAATAAAGAGAACACAGGAGGATTAAACATGGGAATTTATGCTTTCAGATTACCCGACATCGGAGAAGGAGTTGTTGAAGGCGAAGTCGTGCAATGGCACATTGAAGTCGGAGCATCGGTTGAAGAAGACGATGCATTGATTGATGTGATGACTGACAAGGCAACAGTCACCATCCCAAGTCCTGTTACTGGAAAAATACTGTCAACAGTTGGTAAGCCTGGAGAAATCATCGCTGTAGGTGCTGTCTGTATTGAGTTTGAAGTGGAGGGTGAAGGAAACGTATCCAAAAGTGACGAACCTGAACCTGAGCCCGAGGCCCCTGCCGTGGAGGAAAAACCAGAACCTACACCTGAGCCGAAATCAGATCCTAAGCCCACTACAACACCAGACCCTGTGCCCCAAAGCCAAACCAGTATTCCCTCAAACGCTTTGAATGGTGGAAGTGGAGTTGGAGGGCGAGCCTTGGCATCACCAGCCGTACGCCAACGAGCCAAGGATGAAGGAATAGATCTCAGCCAAGTTAGCGGCAGTGGACCGGCTGGGAGAATCAGCCATGCTGATTTAGATGCTCATAGCGAAGTTGGTGAATCAGGAGGAGGGATCAAGTTCTCAACACCTGGAGAACCAGCCGATGGAACAACTGAAATCCCAATTGTTGGATTGCGAAGAAAGATTGCAGAACAAATGACAAAGTCATATACTCAGATTCCTCACTTTTCATACTTTGAAGAAGTTGATGTTACAGATTTGGAAGCATTACGCCAATGGCTCAATGTAAATCGCACTGCAGGGCAACCAAAACTCACCTACCTACCTTTCATTATGCAAGCATTAGTCAAACTGTTCAAAGAAGGACATCAAGGATGTAATGGGCATTACGAAGATGAAAGGGAAGTTCTCGTACTACACAATGCAGTGAATATCGGCATTGCAACAACCACTGACCGTGGACTCTACGTACCTGTAGTGAAAAATTGTGAAGCAATGAATATTTGGGAACTTGGAGGTGAACTCGGTAGAGTTGCTGGTGCAGCAAGAGATGGAACAGCCACACTCTCAGACCTTACAGGTTCAACCTTCACAATCACCTCACTAGGAAGAGATGGGGGGATAGGTGCGACACCAATTATCAACACTCCAGAAGTGGGGATTCTAGGGGTTCACAAGGCCATTGAAAGGCCAGTAGTAGTAGATGGTAAAATCACTATTCGCAGAATGATGAATCTCTCTTCATCGTGGGACCATCGAGTTGTTGACGGCGCCAACGGCGCCGCTTTGGTGCAGGGTTTGAAGTATCTTCTTGAGCACCCCACACAGATTCTTTGAGGTGAAATTGGATGGAACAAATTTCTTGCCAAGTTTTAGTGGTCGGTGCTGGCCCTGGAGGCTATGTGGCTGCGATTCGGGCCGCTCAACTAGGGCTTGATACAATCATTGTCGAAGGCGACAAAGCGGGTGGAACTTGTTTGATTCGTGGTTGCATTCCATCAAAAGCAATTATTCACGCAGCTGAAAGATTTGAATCGCTAAAAAAACATCAAAGTGGACACATGGGTCTCAAAGTTGATGGTGACGTTTCAATTGATATGCCTGCATTAGTTGATTGGAAAGATAAAATTGTTGACAAACTCAACAAAGGAGTTGAGGCACTTCTCAAGGCTAACGGAGCGAGACTGGTTAGCGGTTGGGCGACCTTCCTTGATGGGAAATCCTGTAATGTGACAGATTCTGATGGCAACAAGATCGCTCACATTACAACAGAAAATGTGATTTTAGCAACTGGGTCTCAGCCAATTGAATTACCATTTATGCCATATGATGGGGAAAACATCATTTCTTCAACAGGCGCACTTGATTTGGAAGAATTACCAGAAAAGATTGCTGTCATTGGAGGCGGATATATCGGCCTTGAACTTGGATGCGCTCTGAGGAAACTCGGAGTTGAGATAACAGTCATTGAAGGACTTGATACAGTTGTATCTATTTTTGACGCTGAAATTCGCCGGCCGCTTGAACGATGGCTCAAGAAAAATAAAGTGAAGGTTCACACAAATTGTTTGGCTCAAGGTGCTGAAATTAGTGACAGCGGAGTTGAGTTATCTTGGAAAAACAAAGATGAGGATTTGGTTTCAGAAATCTTTGACAAAGTGCTTGTAACCGTTGGCCGTAAAGCCAATACAACTGGATGGGGGTTAGAAGAAATGGGGGTCAAAATGGATGAATCAGGTAGATTTGTAGCAGTTGATTCTCAATGTAAAACCAACATGAGAGGAATTTACGCTATTGGAGACCTAAATGGGGAGCCCCTTCTAGCCCACAAGGCAAGTGCACAAGGAGAAATGGTTGCAGAAATTATTGCTGGTAAGAAGCGTGCATTTGAGCCAGTTGCTATTCCAGCAATTGTTTTCACTGAACCTGAAATTGTCAGTGTTGGAATGAGTCCCGATGAAGCAACTGATGCTGGAGAAGACATCGTTGTCGGTAAATTCCCATTAGCAGCAAATGGAAGAGCCTTGACTCTTGAAGCAGAAAAAACAGGAGGATTTGTTCGGGTTGTTGCCCGTGAATCCGACCACTTAATCTTGGGCGTTCAAGCAGTTGGTAGCCATGTTGCTGAATTATCTGGCGCATTTGTCGTAGCTCTTGAAATGGGTGCTGTCCTTGAGGATATTGCTGGAACTATCCAAGCCCACCCGACAATGAGTGAAGCATTCCATGAAGGTGTGCTCAAGACTTTGGGGCACGCAATTCACACGATGTGATGAAATGCGCCAATTCAATGTTATTCTTGCCGGAGTTGTTGACCATGCAATTGTTGCAGTGGAGATGAAAAGAATTCAGAAGTTACGCATCAATGATGAGATCCTTGACACTCTAATTATAGTAGAACACCCTGAAGTTGTCACGATA
>CBFHYB010000104.1:0-5690 GCA_965659915.1 Candidatus Thalassarchaeaceae archaeon | reverse complement strand
CCACTGTGTAGGGTCTTCAGGGAATGCATCATCAGCGTTTAGCACACCATCATTGTCAATATCGGGGTCAACTATCCAGTGGTAAATTCCTTCGTCATTTCGTCCATGTGCTGAGATGATATAATCTCCATCAGGATGCCAACTAACTCCGTAAATGCTACCACAGTCATTTCCACCACCGGAAGAAGTACAACCGCCTGGTCGTGGTGCTGACATAGTGTCAATAATAGTCGCTGAATTAGCATCTACTTCGAATACTCTCAGGCTAGCCCCATCTGATTGATAATATGTGTGTGCTGCAACAACTTGAGTTCCATCCGGCGAATATTCAACATCATTACATGAGGTTGATGTAGAATATACCCAGTTTTCTAATCCACTTGCAACATCGTAAAGTCTTACTCTTGCTCCCGAACTTTCCCATGCTTCACAGACAGCAACAGTGTTTCCATCTGGTGACCAAGCTACTGCGTTGACTGTACCTCTATTGGTATTGATTGTCCTGTTGACATTCCAACTTCCTGTATTGTAAATATAAACATCCTCATTTCCACCAATAAGGATTCTACTTCCATCTGGACTCCAGTCAACAGAATTGAACCGACTATCTGAACCAGGGTCAAATGCGGTAATTTCTGAGCCGTTCATAGCATTGTAAATTTGTACTTCTCCATTAGTGCCGCTGTTACCCGATCTCCCGACAACCACTGCAATCATGGTCCCATCGGGGCTGAAAGCCACTCCGTTAGGTTGATCGCCGCTACCTACATCAGTGCTAACTGAAAATAGAGGTGTTACATTACTAGAGTAATACACTTTCAATGTGTCATCACCTATTACGGAAGCAATGAACATTCCATCAGGAGACCAATCGGCATCATGGATAAAATCCCCACTAAATTCTACAGATTTCAAATTTGTCTTACTTGTTGTATCCCAAACCCTCATCCATCCAGTGGAACTACCACCTCCACCAGTAGATTCAGTAGTCAAGTATTTACTCCCATCGTGGTTGAATAATGAAACATATTGGTCATCATTCATTGATTGCCGATTATCCTCTAGGAACCCGCCTGCTTGGATGACCCAAGGGTCATTTATGTCACTTGTACCATCACCGTCTCTATCAGGGCATCCATCCCTGTCAACAGTGCTATTGCCATATGCTACTGGACAATCGTCTGTACTATCATCCACACCATCCCCATCTGTGTCAAAGGCAGTTGCCATTGGGCTGAATAAAACTAGAATCATAGTTAGTGAAATCATGATTGCATGGGGCCTTAGATTCACCAACACCCTTTCTGCCATGATATGCGGAAATGCAATCATAAAAAGGGCTTATGGCGTTCACGCATCAAAAAAACCGCTATAAAAAGTAAGTAATTCAATAATAAATAGCCCCCAATAGAAGGCAACAGAGAGGCGAATGCTTCAATGGGGACAATAGTCACAGCGGTTTCAGATGTCAGAGACTCCACTGCGCGTGTCCCTCTCGGTCAATGACCGCGTATTGCTCCACTTGTTAGAGAATGACCATCAGGCTGACCACTTCATCGTAACCGCTCCAGTTACTCGTCCAGGCATCGCAGAATCTTGTGGTCTTCACCCACCAAATGTTAGCCGTGCCATGCGCCCGTTATTGAAGCAAGGTTTCGTAAGTGAGCACACTCGTCAGATTCGTGGAGAGGCCCGTCGTCAAAAGACGTGGCAATTAACAGAAAATGGTAGAGAGGAAATTAATAATCGCCTACCTAAAATCAAGAAAACCAGCGTTCTAATCAGAGGAAGAGATGGAAAAATGCTTGAAGTGGAAGCAAGTGAAGCCTCAGATAGACTTGACAGTAACCTTACCCTTTTACAAGTGCTAATGATGGTAATCGCCGAAGGAATGTTGCAGTATGGAGATATTCGTCTTGGCCGTATTGAAAAAGGTGATGACAAACCCCCACCTGGTCGCTTGCAAATCCTAGCCGGAGCGCATTCAACATACCATGTCAGGGCTCCAAAAACTCGCACAGTACATGGTAGAAGCGACGAGAGAGCCGCTCTTGATGCGTGGTATGAAGGTCGAGAGCCCACTCTCGTTGTTAGCGGGATAGCTGGATGCGGTAAAACAACCCTTGTTTCTCATTGGCTAAACCAACGTCTTGACGATGAACCAAACCTCAGAGTCATGTATTACCCATGTCAGCCGTGGGATACTGCTATCGGAATTGCAACAAGTATTCTCCACCGTCTTGGAATTGAATCTAAAGGAAGTTTGAGTTGGGACCCTTACGGTATCCTTGAATCGTTACCAATGTCGCCAAGCGGTAAGTTCGACATTGACCTCTATCGCCGCCGCCTCACTGCCTATCTCACAGATCCTGAAAAACTGAGAGAAAAAGTGTTTGAAAAACTAGAAGAGAGGAGTGAGACGCCCCCCTATATTTTGTTAGTATTAGATGATGTTCACAACGTTGAAGTTGACTCAGCACACCTATTGGGCTCACTTTTGCAAGTTGCAGATCAAACCCCACTACGAATGTTGCTTATCTCACGCACCGCTCTGTCGTTCTACGACCGTCGTGATGTCCACACTCGTGGTTTAGTTTCAGAATTACCTCTCCGAGGACTTAGTTTGGAAGAAGTGGAACAATGGATTGCTCAATTTGATGTTCCTTCACCACCTGAACCAGAAGAGGTCCACAAAATGACAGGAGGACACCCCTTAGCCGTTGAATTATTAGAGATGTACGGGGATGTTGTACACGGTGATTGGTTAAGATTCCTTGATGAGGAAATATTGCAAGTGCTTCCAGAAGAACACCGTGATTTATTGGGTTATTTAGCTGCTGCAGAAAGGCCAATCCCTTGGTCGACATTGGCTTTGGCAGCAGGAGTAGATGGGACCCCTCCCTCTGAATTATTGAGTCGTGGAATCATTGTAGAATTAGCAGACGGATTATGGTTACACGAGGCAATTCGTGAGAGATTGTTGCGGGAAGTAGGCGAGTCAATGAATGAGCGCCGGAAAGCAATCACAACAGCGATGAAAAATATCTAAGAATGAATTAAATCAGTTCATGTGTCGGTTTAACCAATCGTCAAACCCACCTTTTTGCATTGCTCCAGAATGTTGGTCAACTGGCTCACCATTGTGGA
This sequence comes from Candidatus Thalassarchaeaceae archaeon, assembly GCA_965659915.1. Classification (GTDB taxonomy): domain Archaea; phylum Thermoplasmatota; class Poseidoniia; order Poseidoniales; family Thalassarchaeaceae; genus MGIIb-Q1. Next base: position 2,543 of record CBFHYB010000104.1, on the reverse strand, counting down.
ACAGCACTAGGGTTGGAATACCACGCACTCCAAAGCGCCCCGGAGAGTTCTGATTGTGGTCAACATTGACTTTTGCGATGGTAAGATTATCCCGCTCATCTGCAATTTGTTCTAGCACCGGCGCAATCATCTTGCATGGCCCACACCAAGGGGCCCAAAAATCCACCAAAACCCATTCATTTTCTGTTGTTACTGTATCAAAAGTTGCGTCTGATGCTTCTACAATTGCTCCTGCCATGTCAATATCTCCTGTGCAACCTTTCCCCCCGCACGGGGGTCTTTGAACCTGCCGTCTTCAATGTGAAGGATTGAGAACCCCTTGCCTCTCGGGTAGTTTGAGGGGAAGGTTGTGATTGTCTGTCCAAGTATTTTGACCGCTGATTATTGTAATTTAGGAAAAGTGATTGATGACGCTGTCGCAGCGGGAATTGAATGGATACATCTTGATGTGATGGATGGTAATTGGGTAATCAACAAAACCATCACTTTTGGTCCTGCATTAATCTCATCCATTAGGAAGCGAGTTGGCAGCGATATATTCCTTGATTGTCATTTAATGGTAACCAATGCTGCTGATACTTGGATGCAATATGTCGATGCTGGAGTTGACTTAGTGATTGCCCATGTTGAAGCAGTAGATGACTTCCCAAAACTGATTACAAATTTGCATGATGCAGGCTGTCAGGCAGGATTAGTCTTGAATCCAGCAACAACTCTTGATGATGTTCTCCCCCTTCTCCCAGATCTTGACCTAGTGCTTGTCATGTCAGTGGTTCCTGGAAAGGGCGGTCAATCTTTCATGCCTGAAGTAGAAGATAAGGTGCGCACTCTTAGAGCGGCAGTAGATGAACAAATATCTCAAGGTGGTAGAGCAACGAAATTAATGATAGATGGTGGCATCAAAGCTCACAATATTGCAGAAGTTGCAGATTGGGGTATTGAGGCTGCAGTAGTTGGTTCAGGTCTCATAAATGATAATGGAACAATCGCTGAAAACCTTGCAGAAATCAATTCTGCACTCTAGGTTAGTGCAAGAGTCCTCAACACGAGGGTTGAAAATGGTCTAACGCAGCCAATGAATCAATGCCTACCGCCGAGTGGATGGTTGAACAGGTCAAAGAGGTCTATCCTAATGCAGAAGTTGAAGCAACTGATACTACAGGAGGTGGCGACCATTGGTTCGTACGAATTGTGGACATAGGATTTGAGGGTGTGAGATTATTCAAGCGGCAGAAGCCGGTTATTCAGCACTTTAAACAACACATCCAGACTAATTATGTACATGCTCTTGATCTTAAATGCCAGACCCCGGAAGAGGCAGAAAAGAGTAGTGGCGATGAACCATTTTCACCGCATGAGGCAAAGAGAAGCAAATTCGTTGGCTTACAAGTTCGACGAACAAACAAGGAGGAATAAATATGACAGAATTTAATTGGACAGGAGAAGAATTACAGGAAATTGTTGATGGGAACAGATTAGTTCTCTTCATGAAAGGAACGCCAGAGCAACCACAATGTGGCTTTTCCGCCCGTGCTGCAATGGTGTTTCAACAGTTGGAGATGCCATTTGTAACTGTTAATATCTTGGCTGATCCACGAGCAATTCCAGCAGTATGCGAGTGGTCAGATTGGCCAACGATGCCGCAATGCTTCATTGATGGCGAACTCATCGGTGGCTCGGACATTGCTCTAGAGATGTTTGAATCAGGTGAACTTCAAGAAATGATTACTGAAGGCGCTTAATGCAATTATTGATTAATTCATTCAGCGAGTGGTTCTGCCTCAGATTTTTCAATTCCCGCCCCCATAAAGGCGAGAGCGAAGACGATTAGAGAGGCAAAAGCAGCGGCACCGGTTGCTCCCACAACAGCACTTGGTTGGTTAGGAATTAGATATATGGAAGCGGCTATGCTTACAGCGATCCCAACCCACAGAATCCTAGTATAATTCCAAGGTTTTTCACTCACTTGGATTAAGGATAGAGAAGGACTTGCCATCGCATGAAATAACCAAGCTAATAGAAGTACAAGAAATGGTTTAGTCACTACATTTGCGTAATCTGGAAAGAGAGTATCAAAGGCAAACGGGCCAATAACCATTCCAATTCCGGCACCTATTGGGCCTAAGATTCCACATGCAAAGAAGGCTCTCTTGTAGCGGTGAGTCAACCTTTCCAAATCATCGCGTACCTCGCCAAACCATGATAGCAACACAGCCCTTAGCGACAGTATTGGGCCATATCCCGCAATAAAGCCAAGCCAGGCAATTTGGAAAACCGCCACATCTTCTGGAGCCGCCAATATTCCTAGTAGCAATTTTTCAATTCTAACATTGATAACCAAGGCCGCAGAAGCAAACAGGAATGGCAGACCTGTGTTAACTAACTCTTTCATCCCCATATCGTTGATTTCAGGGAGAGGTTGTGTTGGTTCTTGCAGACGAGGTTTGATTTTTCTAAGCCAAACTAACACAGTGATTGCTAGGGCAATAATTGGTCCGAATAGAGTTGCTTGAGCAAATTGCTCAACGGTTCCATTTGCCCAA
>CBFHYB010000103.1:0-5765 GCA_965659915.1 Candidatus Thalassarchaeaceae archaeon | reverse complement strand
ATTGCGTGGTTTGATATCCAACCAAATCAACCTTTATTCATTCAAGGTGGTTCATTCCTTGCGTGCACAACAAATGTTGAAACTGACACAAAATTCCAAGGAATGAAGGGTCTTTTTAGTGGTGAAAGCATGTTCTTTATTCATGCTACAACTCAGGCTGGAGCGGGGCGTGTGTACTACAATTCGTATGGGGCCGTCAAAGCAATGCAAATCCAGCAAGGACAATCAATCACTGTTGACACAGGTCACGTAGTTGCTTTCACTAACGGCGTTCAGTATAATATCGGAAAAGTTGGTGGACTCAAATCACTAGCCTTTGGTGGTGAAGGTTTAGTTATGCACTTTTCAGGCGAAGGTACAGTTTGGATTCAGACTCGTAATCTAGGAAGCCTGGCTTCAAACCTAATCCCATTCTGGCCTAAAGGCTAAGAAATCAAAGTCCGCTATCTCGTAGTGCCTCTAGCGCTGCTTGTTGCTCTGCAGTCAACTCATCTGACTCCTGCAATTCTAGTTCAACATCTAAAGGACCACCGTTGTATCCTTGTCCTCGCAATCTGCGACGGTCTCCAGAGCGCGAATTTGGGGGTACATCAACTTCAACGATTTTACCAGCAGGAGTATGAATTCGAACTTTGCCTCCCAGCATCATAGTACTGTAAGAAATTTCAACAGTCTGAATCAGGCGGCCACCTTCCCAGTGTCTACCTTCATCAGCGTCTATTCTAACAGTCAATAATAGATCCCCTGCCAAACCATTTGGTGCTTGATGACCCATTCCTTTGAGGCGCATAACCGATGCGTGTTCAGCAGCGGCTGGAACTTTTACAGTGATTTGACTAGTCTTGCGAGTCACGCCTTGAGATCCGCACTTACTACAACCACTACCTTTGCAACTACCACATTGTTTTCGCCGACCAATGGTGAATGGTTTTTGCACACCACTCTGAGCTTCTTCAAGAGTTAAATCGAGTGGTGCTTCAATATCAGACCCCTTTTGTGGTTGTTGCGGTCTTTGCTGACCACGTCGTGGCTGACCCCCTTGGTCAAAGATTGTACCACTGCTACCTCCACCGAATGGATTACCCCCTCGTCCACCCATGAAGGATGCTAGAATGTCCTCAATACCACCTGCGCCGCCAAAATTAAATTCTGCATTGCCGAAATCTCCGCTCCGTCCACCTCCAAACATATTCGCCATGCGCTTTTGCTCATCGAATTGTTTCCGCTTTTCCGGGGTTTCAACCTTGTCATAAGCACCCTGGATTTCTTTGAATCTGCCTTCTGCTGCGGCATCTCCTGGGTTTCTATCAGGGTGATGCTGCCGAGCTAACTTGCGATACGCTCGCTTGATTTCAGCATCTGTTGCGTCGGGCGAAACGCCCAGAGTTCGATACGGGTCATCAGCCATGTTCGGAGAGATGGGAAACGCCGGCTCACTTCAACCCCGCCATAACAACCATGATGCTAAATGACATCACGGCACATATTGGGTGGGGGCAATGAGTGATAGTTCGGCAGGCATGACCCTATACTACGAGACGCATCTGATTGATGATGATTGTAATATCCATTTTGGTGATTTCGTCCTTCATCCTGATGGACGTTGGTGGGAATATAATGGCTACGAAGATATCCAAAACAAAATTGAGGGGCAATCCAAAGTAATTACCCGTTCGTTTCAGAATTGGCATACTCACCTACCGATGGTGCTCAACCGGGGAATGGGGGAGGGGCTCACACTTGGGGATTGGCTTGAAAAGAACATTTTTCCAACTGAAACACGGGTTACTCCCGAGTTTGTCAAAATTGGTACATTAGCGGCTGTAGCGGAATTGATTGCTTCTGGCACAACATTTGCTTGCGATATGTATCACTATCCCGCTTCAATTGCACCTGTTTTGGCTGAATCTGGAATTCGCGGAATTGTTTGTGGCCCCACAACTGCTTGGCCACCACCTGAAAACAATGCTGACACTGAGGATGCTCGGGTTCTCAGCGAACTTGAGAATCTTATCCGAGGTGGTTCATTAGCGAATAACAGAGTGGAATATGGAATCGCAACCCACGCAGTTTACACCTGCTCAGAGGAGGTGTTGCGGCGTGCTAGCGATATGTCGGAAAAGTATGAAGCAAGACTACATATTCACACATCAGAAACAAGGGCTGAAGTTGCCCAATGCCATGAACAACATGGAATGTATCCTATTGAATACCTTGACTCACTTGACTATTTTACTGATGGAACCGTCTGTGCCCACTGTGGTTGGGTCACCAAGAGAGAGATGAGAATTCTTGCTTCACATGGGGCTCACGCGGTACATTGTCCAGTATCTAACCAAAAATTAGCAACTGGCGGAACTCTATCTTATCCAGCGATGATAGAGGCTGGAGTTGATGTTAGACTTGGCACCGATGGTGCAGCATCCAACAATTCTCTAGATATGCGAGCCGAAGCAAAAGCCGCTTCACTAATTCAGCGTCATGACCACTGGGATTCCACCCTGCTTCCTCCGCGGGAAGCATGGCAATTAGCAACAAAAGACTCCATTGATTGGGTTGCATGGGATTTAGATGATATCCGAATGCGGCCACACGGAATTAACAATCGCCGCTTACTCGCCAACCTACTATACTCAAATTCACAATGCCTTGATGTCATTGTTGATGGAAACATCATCCGCCAAGATGGTAAAACGTTGACCCTTGACGAACAAAATATTAGTCTACAACTTGAAGAGGCTGTTGCGGAATATTACGACGGAATTAACCCACCACAAGGTGGCCTAGATGAGTAAAGATAAACCTCCATTATTTCCATGGTCTTGGCCTTGGTGTAGTTTGACAGGTGTGCCATTAAGGCCCCTAAAACTGTTTTTAAGCCGAAAATTTACTTTTTCATACATAATCCTCATCTGGGTATTTTGGTTATCAGATATTACCGGCCCAGCCAACGATTGTTACATCACCGGTGGTGGATTTTCATGTATTAACGGAATTTGGCCGAGTGACTTGGTTGATTCGCCGATTCGCTTTTTCGCATCCTTATTGATAATCCCATTTTTCCATAATGACCCAACTCATATTATATTCGTTACACTGGGATTCCTCGTTTTTGTACAATCATTTGAAGTCAGAGAAGGAACGATGCGAACCTACATTTTGTTCATGATTTGTCTTTCAGCGGCAGCCGTAGGAGTATCTACCGGAATGCATATCGGAGAACTGATCTATCCAGACAGTGATTTCCTGCGCAGTGGATTTTCCCGCAATTGGAACGGAGGCTCAGCTGGCTTTTTCGGAATTATTGGGGCCTCCTCACATCAAACACGTAAAGTATGGATGGTCCCTACAATTGCAATCATCTTTGAAACATGGAACCATTTTATCAACGGAATAAGCGCACTAACCTCAACTGCTCACATGGTATCAATGACTGTTGGATTCCTATTATGGGGATACTGGATCTCAAGTAATAGTGAAAGTAGGGCTATCAAAGAAAAGCGCGGCTCATGAACAGATTTTGATACCGAGTTTAAACAAAATTGACGAAGACAATCAGTAAAGGAAGAAAGCGACTGCAAGAATTACGTATGTTGCTAACAACATTGAACCCTCGAGCCAATTTGATTTGCCGTCTGCAGCAATTGAATTGGTTATCAGCACTGCCAAAAACGTGGCTAATGTTTCAAGTAATCCAAACTGGAAAGTCAATGGGACACCGATCATCCATGCCAGCATGACTACCGCTGGAGCAACAAAAACTGCTATCTGGGTACTAGAGCCAACAGCTATTGAGAAGGATAAATCCATCTTATTTTTACCAGCAACAGAAACTGCTGTGAAATGCTCAGCAGCATTACCAAACAATGGTAACAATATCACACCAATGAAAAGAGTAGGGAGCCCCCATTCATCAGCCGCAGATTGAATTGAGTGGACCATTATTTCAGCCATCCAAGCCACCATAACTGTGGCCCCGATAAGTAGGGTCATGGCTTGTTTCTTAGCCATCACAGGTTCTTCATCGTGACCTCCATCAGTAGCAAACAATTCCGCATGGGTACGGAATTGAAATAGTAAAAATAATCCGTACATCATGAGTAAAATCCCTGCTGTTACTCGAGATAGTGTGACTATCGCTTCCTCATGTCCATTTCCTGTAAATTGGTACACTGTTGGCAAAATTAAAGCAATCACTGCCAAGAAGAGGAGAGAAACATTCGCACCAACTTGAGTATCCGAAAATTGCTGTACCTTGTGATGAATTCCGCCCCAAACAAATGCAAGGCCAAGAACTAACAAGAGATTACCAAGAATTGAACCGATAAGTGATGCCTGGACAACACTAATCATTGTAGCAGCAGTTTCTGTATCTCCTTCTTTGATGGCAGTTGCAGCTGCCAATACTGCCAATACTGCAATTATCATCTCGGCAGCATTCCCGAAGGTTGCATTTAGTAAGCCACCAATTGACTCATTCGTTTTCAACGCAATTTGTTCCGTCGCCTCACCCATCAAATAGGCAAGCGGCATGATTGCAGCCATAGAGGTTGCAAAAGCCATTGGAGCATTATGAGTAAAAATACTAAAATAAATTGCTAAGGGAACGAAAATCAGCATTATTGAGAGTTTAGATTGGCGTGGGTCAAGCAATTCTATGACGCCTTCCCATCCCAACTCAATTGCAACTGCATCGCCATCAATCGCCTCTGCCATATTATGCTGAGGAATAGGCATAGTAGGTGAAACCTACGCTATCTTCACTACTCAAAGCATCGGTGCAGCAGTGAGGGTTTTTGTGGAATCTACTCCTTCAATAGCCCTAATCCTGTTGATTACAACGCTACCAAGTAATGCATAATCCTCACAAACTATTTTCACATAGAGATCGTATTCTCCGAATAACAACATTTGCTCAACCACCTCTGGTATTGCTTGTAATTCATTGTAAACTTCAGTCTCTCTTCCAGGTTCTGCAACTATCAGCACAATGGCCGTCGCTTCAGTTGATTGTATCATCTAATCCTCTCCGTGAACCGTAGTAGTGTGGTCTCTGTGTATAAACTGGTCGCTTAAACAAATTAATTGGCTTAATTTTATTCTAACTCAATTACCACGCCTACGCCATCACCTTGATGAGCATCACAACTAACCCCTGCGTGATGAGCCAGGATTCCGCACACCGAATTGCCATCACCGGAACCCCGAGTAGCGGCAAAACCACTTTGACTGAATTTGCGCTTGCTAATTCTAACGCGGGATGGCTTCTATCAGTAATTAGTGACAAAGAATTAGCCGAAAAGAATGGTATGCTTGGCGAAATTGACAGCAATGATGGGGCCCGGCCAATTGATGTTGAGAAATTAGCAACTACCCTTTCAGAACAATGGAAACAATACCCTGATAATGATATGTTGATTGATGGGCATCTGTCGCATCTGCTTCCTGTTGATGCTATCGTCATTATCCGCTGTAATCCAGAAGTGCTTCAAATCAGAATGCAGGAAAGAGGTTGGTCGAAATCAAAAATTGATGAAAATGCTGAGTGGGAACTACTTGGAGCTGCATGGAGTGATGAACATGAGTGGGGGGAAATTCCTGTATTGGAATTAGATTCCACGGAAACTAGTGTTGATTCACTTTTCTCCCATATTGAGACTTGGGCAAGAGATGGGTTCAAGCCGAAAAGCCCAGAGCAACGAATTGACTGGATTACAGTCCTGCATGGTGAATGAACATGGCACTAAACAATCTACGAGAAAAAT
>CBFHYB010000102.1:0-5789 GCA_965659915.1 Candidatus Thalassarchaeaceae archaeon | reverse complement strand
GCGTTTGTCCTCAAGTGCAGCCTCCATGCGATTGCCAAGTCCTTGCAATTCCTCTAGTAGCATGGCGAATTGCTTCTTGAAAAACCACAGATTAAAGATACTCAACTTGCCTAGTGCTACGCGGCACTCGTGAAGCACATTACAGTAGAAACGATTGGTGGGCATTATGCATCACCACCATCATCAAAATCAACTACATCAATTACGTATTCACACTCTTCTCCGACACACATAATTTAATCTAATGTGGTGTTACCTATATAAAGGTTACGCTGTAATTATAATTAATTATGAAAATAAAGATAAAACCAACTTGTTTAAATACCCCCCTTGATATCAAATGTTGTCAGCGGGTGGAGAGAAATGAAAGATAGACGGATTTTTGATGAAAATAAAAAGGTAATTTATGCGGGTCGTGGAGCCCGCTCAAAGAAGTGCCGTGAGATGATTAATTTGGGTCTCGCGTACGTAGTAGATGAGGAGGGAGAACTAGAACTTCTTGTTCCAGAAACCTCCAAGGAACCAACAATAGCAGAATCCGCAGAGAAGATTCGCGGCGCTGCAGAGGAATTAGCAGATACCCTAGGTGTTGATATCACCGGCTATGAGGTGCGAATGGAATCTGGTGACAAGACTTTCATTGCTGAACTTGGAACTCCAGATGTTCACTTAGTCAACGGATTAACATTTGATCAGCTGGCTGAGATGGCGAACACAATAATTGGATGGATGATGAATCGTGGACTCTTGTTCCACGAATACCAAGAATTAGTAGAGAAGGTACACCGCCTTCTCGCTCGACACCAACTACCTCAAGGGATTTTACAGGGGATGGTACCTACAGTACAAGATGCTGCTGCAGATGCTCGTGAAAACTTCGCAGTGAATCAAATTCCTGGTTCACCCTCTGATGCTTGTTTTGATGAATTATGGATACTTCCTGGATTGATGCCATACAATCATGTTTGTCAACCCCACTTTGAAGGCATAGATGAAGTCCACACAGAAGACATACCTCCTTTGAATGAACAGCATGGGATGGATAATTGTCGTGAATTATGGGAGGGGCGTGTAGAAAATGTGGCTCCACAGTTTGTTTGTGACAACCTTGCTGCTGCTGCTCACTCACGCTGCCTAAATAGAGGTGCTAACAAGGTAGTGCGTATCTTCCTGCATTGGGAAGGGCGGCTAACTGATTCCATTTCTGCAATGAATTATCCAAACAATGTGGCACAGCAATATCGTGATTGCCTCAATCGCTTCATTGCCCACTGTTCAGAATTGAAGCGTAGCGGCGATAACTCAGGACTTCGCGTAATGATTTATCGTCCGAATGGAATGGTAGAGGAGGTGAGCCTGTGAACGGTTACCGTGTAATGTTAACAAATCCTACACCTCATACAAGAGAGATGACAATTCCGTCTGGCCGTACTCTTGGAGTTAATGGAGATGCGATTAGAACCCAAAATAGTGTTACTATTGAACTCAAACCATATTCACGTGTGGCTGTAGTTTATGACCATCATGGATATCGAATCGTAGATCACGCCACCATAGATGATATTCACATTATCCATGATGATGTCGAAATGATTGATATTGATGGAGGGGTTTCTTCTCGTGTACCAATCTCTATGAAATCAGATGAATTGAATGGAAACAAAGCTTCACGAGATTCCTTCCTAACACAAGCACGAAATACATACACTGGCGTTCAGGAAAATCAAGAAAAACGCATGGGTGGTTATCAATTGCTTGCACAACTTTCCTATCTGCGTTCACAACGAAATGAACAGGACATCGGTCTTTATTCACCAGAGGCTCTGAATCTTCGATATGACCATGGCGTAGATACTATTTTCTCTCATGTAAATTCAGGAAATATCTCAATCATGTCCTGTATTGGCTCTGGATACGATAGTGCCGGTGCACTACAGATGAGCGTGCGTAATAATACTACACGCGAGTTACGCGTACGCATACCACAGGGTTGTATGTTTGAGCAGGCAGAATGGACTGGAAACCAAAATCTTGTCGTGACAAAAGAAGAGTTTGTCATCATCGGACCAGCTAAGGAAGAGAGTTTTCCACTGCATGCAAGTTGTGCAAACAGAAGTGCAGGAGCCCCTTCAAATGACGAAATGAATGTGACACCATTTATTTTCAATGATCTTGGTGAATCATTTCAGAATCAAGATAGTGTTTGGCGTTCCTTTGATGGTGAAGACAGCAGAAATACCAGTCTTTAATTGAGGTTATTTTTTATTCTAAAGCGATCATATTCAGTATGATTTCCAATGAAATTGACTACCCAATGACCTGGTTTTTCCTCCACAAATGACATTCTCCAGCTTTTTGTGATGTCCCAAAAAAACCATGATTTCCGAGCGGTCTTATTCCAACGTCGATTCCTCTCAACCCTTCCCCAATCACGTAATCTGTTCATGGATTTTTTGAATTGTTTTTTGACATCAGGAGGGGTTTTCTTGTGCCCGATCTTTTCCGATACATTAGGTAACACAGAAATATTCTTGAAAATACACATTGGTAGAGCAGGCGCACATGGTGAAATGTCGGTAACATCATGCAATGGGACCTCCATTCGAGTGAAGATTCGTTTCGGATGGTTAAACAATCCGTGCCCAAAGGTGTAACTATTACTGCGAGCAAATCGTTTGCCGGTAAACATGCTAGCCAACCAATCCAATCCTTTCTCAAAATTGGGTTCTGACTCAAATTCTCCATAGTCACGATAACCTGGCGGACAATCATCCATAAATCTACGAATAGCATCTTTATTCTGCTTACCTGATATGAAGTTTAGTGCAAAACTATTCGCCAAAGCCTCTTCTAATACTTCATCTGGATTCCCACTTACTAATCTGTCAAAATATAACCGGTATAGTGGGTTGGAAAGGTCAGCGTTTTCCAAAGTAGTACAGGCAATTTCAGAGATGTGATGGAAAAACTCGTGCGCAAATAAGAAGTCAAAAGCCAATCCCAAAGCCTCGTTTGGATCAGTTTTTAGAAGGGCAGGAAAACATCTGTTAGCAATAATTCTAGGGCCGATATCTCGGATGTAAATCCCCCATTCGCTACTAGTATCATGGAAGGGGATGTACCATGCTAGAGCCTCAGTTCCATCAGTTGCCAATGCCGCAGCAAGAGGCGCTCGATTAGCAATCAATCTGTTTAGATCCATCTGAAGTTCATATTGCTCCAGTTCCGAGTGTTGGCCCTCATTCACATCACTTTCTTTTTGCTCTTCTTGACCAAAAAGATACCAAGCAGGCCTTGAACCATTCTTAGAAATTAGACCTTGAGGTGGCCTAGTAGTGATTAACCCCAATTCTTCTAATCTATGGTGATTCCACCTAACTTGTTCCCGATTAGTTTCTTGTTCAAATGATTCAAATTCAGTTATTTCAACTTCAGTCATCAACAACTCGCGCATACGTCGATGTGCTGGATGATTACGGGGTAACTCAAAGCGTCTATTGTCAAGTAATTGTCTAATCCCTTCATCTACTAACATCAAATTACACCAATATCCAATAATAATTTATTAGGCGCATGAAATACTTGTTAATTACCATTTAGAAACCTTTCAACTAAAATTAGGAGTGGGCGATGCAGGATTTGAACCCGCGACGACGGGTTCGAAGCCCGTCAGGATATCCAAGCTACCCCAATCGCCCAATTAACCCGCCGACCGAGGCATATCCTTTGAAGAGAACGGCTCGCTTACGCAAATAGGAGGCCAAGCCGGTGTCAACAGAATGGCAAAAAACCCCATGTTTTGAGCAACAATGTAGCAAATGCTGTCGCCAAACTGAAATGCCGGTGACAAACGCCGACATATCCCGCATCATCTCTGCTGGCCTACAAAATTTCTCAACAGCTGAATCATTCACTACCACCCTACCTGATGGCAGTGTCCGCCTAGCGAACTCTCCAGCCACCCAAGCATGTGTATTTCTCAAGACAGACTCGCCTGACCTTCACGCACCTGGAACCTGTGAAGTTTGGGAAAACCGCCCAGAGGGTTGCCGAATCTACCCCCTAGTTCTGGACCAAAGCGACCAACCATTCCTCGACGAATTGTGTCCGCATCGAGATCAATTCCCAGCCCCTCCTATTGGCTTGCGAGGTCGCTTACTTGTGTTGTCAAACACGTTAGACGATGAAAGCACACAGCGCACTTAGAGTATCAAATCTAGTTGCGCTTCCAGACTTGAAGAGTATCATCCCCGCTCGCTCTTTCCTCAACCAAGTGCAACCCTGCTGTCTCAAGAACAGTATCTGAAATACCAGAATTCAATCCCTCACCAAGGTTTGATTTTGAGTGAAAAATATATGCTTCATCAACCAATTCATCAGCCAAAAATCTAGCCCATACATCTGGTCCACCTTCAACCAATAGATTCTGAATTTCACGGTCCCCTAAAAGGTCAAGAAGTTGGACTAAATCAACACCTTCTTCGGTGTCTGAAAACAATGGTGGCATTAGAATAGTATCACATTCAAGCCCCTTTTCATCACCTTCGCAATGAAGGATTAGTGTATCGTGTTCATCACTAACTAAAGTAGAAGATTCTGGGGTTCTAAGTGTTCGGTCTAATACGATTCTTAGAGGTTGCTTTCCGTTTCCAAGTGCAACTCTTCTGACAGTCAATTCAGGGTTGTCTCTAACCACTGTATTCACACCAACTAGAACCGCATCGCAATCTTTCCTAAGGCGGTGAACTTCATCAAGAGATTCAGCAGATGTGAATCTTGCTGGAGGCCCTGATTTTGAATCTACATTTCCGTTGCAGTCTAGTGCCGCTTTGAGAAGTACAATTGGTCGGCGGCATTCACACCAATGCATGAATGAGTGCATTTGTTCACGTGCTTCAGCCTCCAACAATCCTTGTGAAACCCGAATCCCAGCCTTTCTCAAATAATCGATACCACCGCCTCTAACTGTTGGATTGATATCTTCGGCTGCAATCACAACTCGCTTAATCCCAGCCCAAAGCAACGCTTCGGTGCAAGGTGGTGTTCTTCCATGATGATTACATGGCTCAAGCGTGACAAACGCAGTTGCTCCCTGGGTTGCTACACCTCTTGCCTCTGCATCAGCAATCGCTGCTTGCTCAGCATGAAGGTCGCCGAGATGATCATGCCAACCTTCGGCAATAATTTTGCCATCCCTAGCCAAAACACACCCAACTAGAGGATTTGGTGAAACTTGCCCTTCACCTTGTTTAGCAATTTTGAGAGCCTGCTCCATACAGCCTCGCTCAAACTCACTCCACTGCGTGCCACTCATTCGTCCACCCGAGTAGCCCCGCCCATTTGTGACTTCGCCTAACTAATTGTAGTGGATTCTTTGAAATGCTGGCGGCCTTATGGCCCTCCATGCCACGAATTGCTTGCATCGTAAATCCAGCCGGCCGCGATGGCCGTGCTCTCAAGCGCTGGCAAGCTGCTGAACCAGTTTTGAAAGAGGCTGGATTTGAGTGCGAAGTCCATTTTACTGAAAGAATCGGTCACGCCCCCGAAATTGCATTTTCCCTGCGTGACCGCGAAGATCTAGACTTGATAGTCGCATGTGGAGGAGATGGAACAGTTCACGAAGTTGCATCAGGATTGAGAGGTTCATCAATACCGCTTGGAATCATTCCTGCTGGTACCGGCAACGATGTTGCCCGTGCTCATTGTATCCCTCTAAATAAACCAAAACAAATTGCAGAAATTCTAGTCAACGGAACTAATCGTCAGATAGGTGCATTTCGACTTCAAGC
>CBFHYB010000101.1:0-5881 GCA_965659915.1 Candidatus Thalassarchaeaceae archaeon | reverse complement strand
TGACCCTACAAGCGACATTGATCAAGATGGCGTGCCAGACTTGAATGATACTTGCCCTGACACATCTAATGCAGAAATCGCTGATCAAAATGGATGTGGCCCGAGTCAAAGAGACTCTGACAATGATGGAGTCAGCGACGCTGATGACGCCTGTAACAACACAGCACCAGGTGCTGCTATTGATGCGAGCGGATGCGCAAATAGCCAGATAGATAGTGATGGAGATGGCACATTCGATGATGTTGATGCCTTCCCACAAGACCCAACTCAAACAACAGATAGTGATGGGGATGGCTTTGGTGATGACATAAACGGCAACAATCCTGACTTCTTCCCCACTGATGCAACACAGTGGCATGATTTTGACAGAGATGGTTGGGGTGATAATCCACAAGGAAATGACCCTGACGAATGTCCTACCATCGCAGGTGTCGAAAATGGTGCACCTGGAAAAGGATGCCCAGAACCACCTGATGACAATAACAATACAAATCCAGATGAGAATAATACGGTTCCTGATGACAATAATACGGTTCCTGATGACAATAATACATCCCCTCCAGATGATAACAATACAATTCCTGATAACAATAACAACAATAGCGGAAATAACAACACAAATCAAACAGATGATAATGAACAACAAACTTCTTCTGGTGGACAATTCAAATACATGCAATTAGCAACTATTTTGGGAATATTCGCGGTTATACTAATCGCAACCATCGCAATTTTACGCGTGCGTAGAAAAGGAGGGGGAGACATAGAACAGGAGCAAACATTTGTTGATTTTCAAAATGATGTAACTATGCAAGAAGAATCATTTTCAGAACAATCCTCAGGTCAAGAAAATCAAGATACAGATTACGAATGGCAAGAGCACCCAGTTGGTACTGGACACTGGTATTACCGAGCCCACGGCGAAGAAGAATGGACATATTATGAGCAATGATGTTTCATCAAAGAACAATTACATTCAATCTTTGTTAAGGTGGGAGCACAGGGATTTGAACCCCGATCAACGGGTTTGGAGCCCGTAGTACTGCCAAGTTATACTATACTCCCTTGATAGTGTGTCAGTGGACCGGCCTGTTCTATTTCAATGGAACGGATGAGCCAATCAGTACTCTAGTCAAAGGCTAACCTCTTTAGCAAATAAATGAGGAAAAACCACCTAAAAAAGAAGGTGAAATCACTGCTTTTGACGGCGGCGTGCTCGCATTCTTCGGCGGAGCTTCTTCTTACGCCACTTCCACCGTTGGTTACCCAACTTCTTCCAAGCACGGGAGCCTCGCTTCATGGTGAACAACTTGCCGACCTACCCACCGTATATGAGCGCTCCGCTATACCACAAAGCGATTTAATGACAGCAAATTAATTCTAACTAAGAGAACAATCGATTGAGAGCGGGCGGTACAGGATTCGAACCCGTGTTCTCGGATTAGAAATCCGAGGTGATATCCAAGCTACACTAATCGCCCTTGACTCATCGGGCACGCCCATCCTTCATGAACACTACACCTTAACAAGTTCATGAGTGAGTAAAGGATAAACAAAAAAACATCACGAGAAAATGAATTACATCAGTGCTGCACACTTCAAACAACGCGCCGGCTTTCGCATAGTCCGGCGCTCCCATTCATAGCCACAAGAAGCGCAAATCCAGTATTTTTCACCGCTCGCTGAAATCGCACCCTCACGCAAAGAGCGCAATACAGGCGATGAGGAAAGGGTGGGGGGTGGGGCAATTTCATCAGCCAGTTTTGTATGTCTCTCTGTGTGCTCTAATAGACCGGCAGCATGGAGTAATTCGTGCACTAAAGTATGGCGCAACAATGCTTCATCATCCACTAGCATTGGGTGAAGACCAATCGTTACTGGACCAGGGGGTGAGCGCAAGCGACGGCGTTTGAATAAATCGTGGTGATTCATTTCAAAATGTGTATTTCCTAGACTAGATGAGTCAGGGTCAAGCCACTCAAGACGTAATTCCCTCTCTAGATAGGGAAGAAATGGCGCCTCCTCCTCGGTCAAGTGGGTCGAGAGTGTGGCGAGTAACTCGGTCGGAAAGGTAGGAGGGTCCACAACGCCTCGGTCGGTTGGTCAGGCTTAAAGAGACGTGGCCGGTGGGTCGGCCACATAGAGGGCCGGTAGATCAGGTGGAAGATCGCTACATTGGCATTGTAGAGGCCGCGAGTTCAAATCTCGCCCGGTCCACTAAACATAATTTCGTCTACTTCTGAAAAGTGCAACCAACCCTAACATAGAGAGTGTAGCAGCCACCCCAAAACCAGGGATTCTAACACCCGTTTGTTCGTCATCTTCGGAATCATCTTCGGAATCATCTTTAGGATCTTCTTCGGGAATATTGTCTTCTTGATTCTCTTCACCTTCCGGCCACGTAGGGTTATCAACGGGGTCAAACTCAGGAATCCCACCATCTTCTGTTTGACATATCCACACATCTTTTGTGGTGTTGTAAGCGACCTTGTTACCTTCAGTATAGAAGGTGATGTTCTCCCTGTGGTCTTGTAGAACAACTTGAGTTGTAGTCGGCCAGAATTTCTGACAATACTCCACCTCAAGACCACCGTAATCGTTAGGGTATTCGCTATTCGGATGGCCACCTGAAATTCCATCAGGGTCAGTCATCCAGGTACCATTCTCATTGTGCTGGTTTACTTTACCAGGCCACAATGATATTCTCGGAGTCCTATCCACTTCATCATCTGGGCAACCCATCTCAGTACACGCCCAAATACCATCTTCAGTACATACACAATTATTGCAGCCATCTTCAGCAGGTTGGGTGTCACCAGGTGTGCATTCTAAGTCAGGTTCTTCTGAACAAGCATCAGAATTATTGTCAAAACAATGGTTTCTCAATAATAGACGGAAGGGTGTATTCGCAGTAAAGCGAATCATGTCTAGTTGAGTATTAGTAATTCCCTTTCGATTAGAGAAATTATCTGAAGGTGGCGTAATATAACTCATCAAATTAGATACGGTCCCGTTCTCAAAGAAAATTGAGTTATTGATTGAAGGATGATCCGATGTATAGATTTCCATAGGCTCATTGTATCGACATTGAGCTTCGCCTGCGATACTGTTCCAAATACAATTGTTACCATACCATTCTACCGCTTCATTATTTTCAAATTGGTAGTTACGCAAGAAATTCTTGCGGTACACAATTTCCCCTGATTCACCATATTGGATAAAGTCGGCTAAACTATCAAAATTCTGATGGTCACCTTTGTACAAGAATTGCCAAATAGGCCAAAGAAATGCCTCACCCATCAATTCTTGGAACTCCACTAGTTTCTGAGCATCTTCATCGTAGGATACCCATGGTTCCCCAAATGGTTGTGACCAATCATCACCAACAACACGCTTGATGGCCACGCCATCATGTGCTAGGCGCCCCCATCTCTGTTCAAATCCAAAATCTGCTTCCGCTTCATCAAAATCTGGTGCATGTGAATGACTAATCCCAAAATAGTGCCCAACTTCATGTGGTAGAGTAGTTAGGCTACCGCTCACAAGTAAGTTAGAATTCAATTCAACAGCTCCACCTCTACTATGCTGGAATTCAGGGGTTGGGCCACCACTCATCCCACTTGAATCTAGATTTGGTCGGATAACTACAGTAATTGATTCCGAGCGCGCTCTTGAAGCCAAACGGAAAGCACCACCAGTACTGTAAGTGGAATCCAAAGTCAAATTGTCAAGTTCTTCTTGTGAAACATGACGGTCTGCCATTTCAGATTTCAGTTCATCAAGTGCAACCTGAATGTCAATTGAAAGGTTTAGTTGAGCGCGTAAATCAGGCATTATTTCCTCTAAAGTCCATTCATCATAATAGTCATCAGATTCTGCAACTGCATTCGGTACAACAACCGTTTCATCGGTTTGGAATTGGAAATCCCACTGGCCAAATACATGATTCAGATTTGTGAGTTGTGTATCTATCCAATCATCTGGAATATCGCTCTCACTAACATTGAGGAATATCCAACGAATCCCGTAAAGGCGACTACTTGGTGAATTTGTAAAATGGGTGTCACAATCAGCCTGCATTTCTGCTGACATATTTCCAGATTTATGTCCCATCCAGCAATCTACCCATGTCAATTCATCTTCTACATAATCATCTAGCATTGGATCAGTGTCAGTCGCCTGCACTTGAGGCATTACTGAGGTAAGAATTAACAGCGCAACTAAGGCAATACTGGACCACATTCTACTATTCATGATACTTCACATGAGCAATAGGACATGAAACCTACGCTGAGAAGTGTTAATTTGACGATTTGAACAATTTTACTCATTTTTTAATCTCTTGTCAATCCGTTGGATTGAAGTTTAGAATCCTTCCCACTCCAAAGCAGGGAGGGGTTGCATGAGATTTGGAATGGCAGTAACTCTCTCCTTACTAATGGTCTTGACAGCCTTCTCTGGTTGCTTTGGAACTAAGGAATCTAATCCGATAAAAGAAGAGTCGCCATTCACCTTTGACAAAGATATTCCAGCCACAACTTGGTACCACTATGCAGGTGGGATTGACGCACTAAATTCAACCGCTGTTGCTGAAGCAAACATCACTGCGAACCTAACAGGAGATAATACGCCTTACTGGACTGCGGGATCTTACTACGGAATCGGTTTGAGTACCTTTGAGCCTACAATCGGTATCACCTCTGACGATAATCTCTACATGACCAGTTGGGGCAATGGCGCATCGGGTTCTACAGCCATCGTACAATGCTCGGGTCTCATCGAAATGTCAAATCTATCCGAATATTCTTGTGTGGATGTATACGACCCACCATTGTTTCCTGTTGCGAATAGTAACGACCCGTATGTCTATGTTGACAAATGGACCGACCGGATCATGAAATTCGACATGCATGCTCTATTGGGGATGACTGTTGAGTGGTCCGACAATGAAGGCGCATCTTGGTCCATCCCAACAGTAGCTACAGATATTCGATCAGTGCAAGATCACCAAACCATCACTTCTGCACCTTATCCTGCTGCATTACATCCAACAACGTGGGTCTTTTGCATCAATGGAAATGCACCCCATCCCTTGTGCTCAACCAGTTTTGATGGTGGTAATACATGGAGTCCAGAAGTATCAGGCGCCCCTATCGATTGCCAAAGTGGTGGTTTAACCGCACATCTTGAAGGGGGAGAAAATGGTAATTTCTACCGTGGGAATGCGGGTTGTAATGGTGAAGGATATTCAATTTACAGAAGCACAAATGGTGGAATCACATGGACTGAACATCCATTGCCAACCGATGTTTCTGGGACTGCAGATACTTGGAATGCAGAAGAGGCTCAAGTCGCCGTTGATGACGATGATAACGTGCATGCCATGTGGATGGGTTCCGATAACATGCCCTACTATGCTTATTCCTTAGACGAAGGAAACTCATGGAGTGAGGCGATGATGATTGCACCCCCAGCGAATTTAGTCGGTACTGGATTTCCAGTTGTGACAGCCGGTGCAGGTGGCAAAGTTGCCTTTGGATACGTTGCTGATTCGGGTGGAGATACTTGGAACGCTTACCTCACCGTTGTGACCGATGCGTTTGGAGATGCACCTCTGTTCACCACAGTTCAACTCAATCAACCAGAGGACCCTATTGCTACCGAAGCAGGGTGTGGATACAATCGCTGTGGCGGCCTGGGTGATTTCCTCGATATGGCTGTCGACCAGCATGGCCGCCCATGGTTTGGACTATCACACAATTTACAGGACATCGGAATCTTTGCGACGACAATTGAGGGGCCAACACTGCGTGGAAACATGGCCGAATTAACAGTGATGCCAATCGGAGGACCCGAGACACTTTGAGGTGAAAATATGGCA
>CBFHYB010000100.1:0-5913 GCA_965659915.1 Candidatus Thalassarchaeaceae archaeon | reverse complement strand
AAACTGAAGTAATTAGTGCGGATGCCGTTTTACCTTTGACTCTTACAGCAGAAGATTCCAAAGGGAATCGCTGGCAAGTAAATGGAACTTGGTTGGTTTTAGAGCCTGATGCCGCTCCTTGGTTAAGCCCGATTGAGAACGGTGCACAATTTGAGGGCGTTGTTGCTGGTAATTGGACTATCAAAGCGGAATATAATGATGGAAATAACGATTTTTCAACCCATTTAGTACTGGAAGTTATTCCAGGATCCCTAGCACAGATTATTCTTGCAGGTGAAGGCTCACAAGTGTCAGCAGATAGTTGGATTGATTTCGAACCCACTTTCTTTGATGAAGATGGAAATCAATTAAATGACATTCAATTAAACTGGAGCTTTATTCATCAAGGCTCACAAACAGATAGAACAGAAGAAATGAGAACAAATGATGCTATTTGGTATCCTGTCCTATCTGGTCACCATGAAATTGAAGTTGAAGCAGCAGGTGTATTCGCTTCTTTAGGGATTGATATTCAACCGGGAATTGCACACACAATTAGAGCCTTGGAAACTAATGGATTAATTGTAGAAAGTGGAAATATAACTAGTATTCAAATTAATGCAACCGACCTTGATGGGAATGACTTCGGTAGCGATGTGACTTGGTCCATCCCTCACAACAGTGTGGATTTGGCCAACGGTACTAGGGCAGGCGAATATCTGCTAAGAGGAATTAGAGCCGGCACCCATAACTTACAGTTCCAATCCGGTCTTGCAGACGGTTCAGTATCGGTAACTGTACTTCATGGAGATGTCGTTAACATTGTAATTAGTATTGCCAAAGATAATGTTAAGACCGGGGATATTGTTGATGTTGAAGTGACTGCCTATGACTATGGAGGTAACAAAATTTCACTGAACCCGGACAATGTTCAATTAACGAGTAGTGCAGGTAAATTCGGTCATTCTACTGGTGATTTTTGGCAGATGGTTATTCAGAATTCTGGGTCTCAGCAAAGAATTAATGTTGTTTATGAAACCGCTCAGGGTGAAGCTTTCATTGATGTTTCAGCAGACCCTCTAAGGGCGTTTGGCGATTCAAATTTAGCCACTAGCCTGTGGGCGGGAATTGGAGCGACTGTCGTAATGTTTGTACTGTTAATAGCAAGACTACGGCGAAGAAGCAGAGAAGAGGAAGATGCACTTGACCACCATTTTGGAGTCAATGAACCACTAAAAGCAATTGACCCAATGGCTGGATATAAGCCATCAAAGAAAGCAAGAGCTGCTGCACGCCAAGCCTTCAATAAAATGCAACCACAAATGTCTCAGCAACAGTGGGGTGGTTATCAACAGATGCCCCAAATGGCTAACCCCAGCGAACCACCAACACCTGCAGTACTAGAAGCCCCTGCAATTGCAACTACCCCTCAACAAATTGAGCAAACAGAACCTGAAGTATGGACGAATAGCACATCGGACACTCAAGCCAGTCAAGAAACTGAGATTGAAGAATCTACCTGGACAACTGAGCAAGTGTGGGAATGGGGTAGAACTCAGGGCTGGAATGATGAGCAAATTGCTGCCTACGAATTGGTTTATGATCAAAGTGTTAGAAATCCTATTGCAGAATCCAGCGAACAAATTTCAGTCAGTGATGCTCCACAAGAAGAAGTTGCAAGCATTGAGGTAAATGTCCACGAAGAACCCACCCCAGCCAACGAAACAGTAGTAGAGGAAGTGGTTGAGCCAGCGCCTCAAGAAACTCAAGCAAGTCGGACAGACGTGCGTAAAGAGGGGATAATGAAGGCAATGTCAGGTACAACCCAAGGAGAAGCAGGTTGGTATTTGGATGGTGAAGGAAATCCATCGCGCTGGGATATTGATGCGGATGGAACATGGCATCAAACAGGTTAGATGATAGGATGGAGATGTTGAAAATGAGAAGAGCATATTTCTCTGCTATTTTGCTCTCAATTTTATTTTTGGTTTCAACTTCCTATATCCCTACTTTAAGTGAACAATTGCATAATGAAGTTGGATATGAAAGCGAGAAGGCTTCTGGTCGAACTTGCTCCGGCCCAGCAAATACTGATTCTATCACAATTCTACCACCTGGTCCGGTTACTTTACCAGCAGATCAAAGCAGGATTTTCAATGCCACGATGTACAATTCGGATGGAATCCCATTAGGTGGTACTCCGGATTGGAGCGTTAGTGAAGGCAGCATCGCACCCCAAGGTGGTTCTGAAGCGATTTACTATCCCAATTTGATTGGGAATCATACAGTTTGGGCATGCGCTGGAGATGTAACTGCATCAGTACAAGTGATTGTAACTCTTGGTGCCACTCAGAGCATTAATTTATCAGGAAACAAGGTAAACTTGAGTGCTGATGAAGTGGTACAATTAACAGTAACCGAGTATGATATCAGAAGTAATTCAGGAACAATGTTTGTGCCAAGTTCAGATTGGACAATTCCAGATGGTTCTTCAATTCATGTTCAGCCAGGTCAAGCAGCCATTTGGACACCTGGACCAATTGGGGTTCAAACAATTTCAGTAACTACAAGTGGATTCACTTCATCTTGGGAAGTCAATGTTAGTCGGGGAATGGGTGTTGATTTAGTCGTGAATGCAGATAGAACAATCCTTACATCTGACGAATCGGTTGATTTGACCATGTCAATCGCAGATATACGAGGTAATCTTCTCGAAGTTGATGGCAACTGGTCAACCCTTGCACCACAAGCAAATACTTGGATATCTGGAAACGGAAGTCAAGCCACATTTGATGGTACACTCGTTGGAAATTGGACTGTTCGAGCAGAATACAGTGGACCAGAGAGTGGAAATGTAAACATGTCTGATGAATTGGTATTAGATGTTAGAGTAGGAAGGATTTCATTAATATCCATAGATGGGCATGATTCAAATCTTGAAACTGGAGAGGTGTTGCAATTGAATCCAATTGCAACCGACCTAAATGGAAACATCATCCCTGATGCGACATTCAATTGGTCTGTTGATGGGCCTTCGGGAGATGAATCAATAGATGCAGTCAATAATACGTTTACACCATCTACTGAAGGTCAACACAATATTCAGGTAGAGTCAGGAGGAAGACCATCGTCAATACGAGTACAAGTTGGATGGTCAGAACCGATTGACATCAATGTAACAACCACTGACGGAGATTGGTATCTTACTGTAGTCACTGGTGGAAGTCTTCCACTACACGTTGAAGGGTTAGATGTAATGGGAGATTGGCATCCATATAACCCAACTTGGGAAGTTGATGAAAACTTCGGCTCAATCGAAGTTAGCGGAGGAGATGGTGATTATATCTACAATGCAGAAGGAGTCAATTGGACTCAACTACACGCCTTCGCAGATGGCAACGAGTACACCATTTTGGTTTACATAACGCCTGGCCCGCTTGACCATTTAGAAGTGTATATTTCAGATAGCGGAGTACAGGGAGAATCTGTGCTATTCACAGTTCGAGGATTTGACGTGAGTGGAAATGGAGTTTCAATCCCTATTTGTGATTTGACAATGACTTCTTCAGCAGGACGTACAGAATGTGACGAAGAACTAGGGTGGCGCCTATATCTTGAAAATGATGGGGAACAACACATTATCACCGCTACTTATGAAGGATCAGAAGGAACTGGTTTCATAGATATTCAAGCAACTTTACTTGATGGCAAATTTGGCAGTAGTACAGATGTTATGGCTGGCGGTGCAGTTCTAATTGCATTACTAATTTCAATTGTACTCATTGTGGTTTATTCACGTGTGAAGAAATTAGCAAATGAATATGAAGAAGAATTAGCAGAAGAAGAAAAGGAGAGAGCTGTACAAGAATTAGGTGTACCTCTTCCACCAAAGGTAATTCCTAGAGGCGCACCGATGGTTGCACCCCCTTCCCCACCACCACCAGCATTTATGTTCGGTACGGGTATCGCACCAAATTCATCTTCCGCTGCACCTACATTGGGTGTTTTCGTACGTTCAGACCAGCAGTATGCACCGGGACAATCAGCGCAACAACCGGTTCCACAAGCAAACTGGAATAATCCCGGCTCAACCGGAACAACTCAGGTTCCACCTCCTGTGAAAAATTGGGGTACCCCTGGGATTACTGGGGCGGCTAACGATGCAACTGCACAACCTACACCCGCACCACAACCCACCTCAAATGCGCCATTATCAACTAATGATGCACTAAACGCTCTTGGCCCGACCCAAAGTGAAAATGTAGAAGAAAGTGAAGAAGAATCTGCCCCACTAAGCAACGCTCTGTCTATGTTTTCATCTCCTGATGCTGAAGGTGAGGAAGAACAAATAGAACAAGATGATGATGTTGAAAATATTGATTCCAAGCCCGAAGAAGGCGAGCCCATTGAAATTGAAGATGAAAAATTAGAGGAAACTGAATCATCAGAGATTGAATCTACTGACACAATAGATTCAGATGACAAAAGACAGGAGTCCACTGAAGAAATTGAATGGGGGGCATGGGGTGATGATATTGATGAAGAATTTGAACCCGAAGATATCGTACCTGGGCTTGGACCTCAATCGGAAGGACAGATTCTGAAACCCCTTCCGGGTACGAAGGAAGGTGAATCAGGGTGGTACTTTGATGCAGATGGAAAGCCTGTATTATGGAGTTTTGAACCAATAGGCTGGGAGAAAAAGGATTAACCAACTCAACTGGTGAAATAATAGATTAGAAAACCTAAGATAAATAGGTCCCCAACCACGATTACAATTTTCATCATGAGTGGTAATCGATTCCAAATATCCTTAATTGAAATTGTCTCAACAGCCGTACTATCTTCTTCCATGATTTGGGCTGCCTCAATTTGGTGTATCAATATTGTTCACTTTCATTGGGGAATTCTCCGCTCCTTACATCGTCAACATATTCGTTGATTGCGCCCTCAATTTGTTCTGAAAGATTGAGATATCGGCGTAAGAATCTAGGGCTGAAATCCATCGTAATTCCAAGCATATCATGCAAGACTAAGACTTGTCCATCAACTCCTTGCCCCGCACCTATTCCTATTGTGGGAATTGAAACTGCTTGGGATACTTGTGTTGCAAGACCAGCTGGTATTTTTTCTAATACAATTGCGAAACAACCTGCTTGCTCAAGCATCTTTGCATCTGCAATGAGTTTCTCCGCTTCTTCATCCTCACGTGCGCGAACAGTATATGTTCCAAACTTGTAAATTGATTGAGGAGTAAGACCGAGATGCCCCATCACAGGAATTCCAGCTGTTAAAATGCGCTTTACTGAGTCGACTATTTCTGCGCCACCTTCAAGTTTCACTGCGTGGCCACCACTCTCTTTCATGATGCGTATTGCACTTTCCAGTGCCGACTTGGAATTACCCTGGTAAGAACCGAATGGCATGTCAACCACAATCAATGCACGGTCAACCGCTCTGACAACACATTGGGCGTGGTAAATCATCTGATCAAGCGTGATTGGCACTGTGGTTTCGTTTCCAGCCATTACATTAGATGCGGAATCACCAACTAAGATGACATCTACTCCGCCGTTGTCAACAAGTTTTGCTAGAGAAAAATCATAGGCAGTCAACATGGTGATTTTCTCACCTGCATTCTTCATCTCCTGCAAGGTGTTGGTGGTGATTTTTCTCGCCTTCCCAGCAACCGACATCTCTACGCCTCAGATTCACCGACTCGCTATCTACGCTTCAAGACAACGGCTACCTTTAATCATGAGAAATAGCAATAATAATTCAACATTTGAACTGAAAACGAAGAAAACAACCTGCTCTCGAAAGATGGGTGGTGACCTATTTCAATGATTACCAGTAGCGAACAGGATTCTGCCATTCATCTTCTGGATTATACCAACCAGGAACAGGGTTCCTATCAAGTAAAGGTAGTACTCT
>CBFHYB010000099.1:0-6019 GCA_965659915.1 Candidatus Thalassarchaeaceae archaeon | reverse complement strand
CGTGTGGCTATTGGTGAGGGTGAGAGAGATGATGCACCAATGTTGTGGATTGGTGAGCCACTTGGTTCAATGCAAGGTGAGGCGGGAGCCTTGCAGATTGATATTGCAGTTGACCCACTGGAGTGTACTAATCATGTCGCCAAGGATTTACCCAATGCGATAGCAGTGCTTGCAGCTGCTCCGCGTGGTTCTCTTTTGCACGCACCGGATTGTTACATGGACAAACTCGCGGGACCCGCCCAGGTGACAGGTGAAATTTCACTTGAAGCAGATGTTGCATACAATGTAGAAGCCGCTGCTGCCGCTCTTGACAAAGAAATCACAGACCTGAAAATTGTGGTAATGGACCGAGATCGTCACATTGATTTGATTAAGGAACTCCGTGATTTTGGTGTCTCGGTTCCACTCATTGGTGATGGTGATGTTGCAGCGGCTCTTGATGCCGCAAATCCAGAAAGTGAAATTGATTTATTGATGGGTATTGGAGCCGCTCCTGAAGGGGTGATAACAGCAACAGCATTGAGAGGATTAGGTGGACATTTTGAAGGTCGCCTCGTCACAACAAATGAAGATCATGAGCGTCGAGCAAAGGAGATGCTAGGGGATGACGTTTATCGGCTATGGGGCAGGGATGATTTGTGTTCAAGTTCAGATGCGTTATTTGTTGCCAGCGGAGTCTGCCACGGTTATCTCCCAGGGGTGGAAGAACTTGGGGATCGAGTAGCGGTTCACTCAGAAGTAATTGATGTAGCAAGTGGAGTAAGGCGCTTCATCAGTACAGAGTATCCTCAATGAGTTTCTAGCATCCACCATTTGGTGGACATAACTGCAAATCATACAGCAATCTGATAATGGCACTATTATGGTGTATATTTTCCTGCGATGACTTGAAAATACCAAGCCGACTCGTGTATCATAAGTGGTACTTATGGACACCAAGATGCTTGAAGAAAATGCCAATAAATTGGTTGCCCCAGGGCGAGGGATTCTAGCTGCCGATGAAAGTACGGGGACAATGAGTAGCCGACTTCAGGGAGTTGGAGTTGACCCCTCTGAAGAGGCACGCCGATCCTACCGTGCGAATTTGTTTGCGACACCTGGTTGCGAAGCAGCGGTTAGTGGAGTCATTCTCTTTGATGAAACTATCAGGCAGATGATGGACGATGGAACGCCGATTCCAGATTACATGGTTGCGCAAGATATTCTTCCGGGAATCAAAGTTGACACGGGTGCTCACCCTTTGGCCAATCATGATGGTGAAAAAATCACAGAAGGCTTAGACGGTTTGAGAACTAGGTGCATTGAATATTTCAATATGGGTGCGCGATTTGCGAAGTGGCGTGCAGTCATTACAATTGCTGATGATATCCCTTCGCAAGCTTGCATCAGTGCGAATGCACATGCATTAGCCCGCTATTCAGCAATATGTCAAGAGCAGGGATTAGTTCCAATTATTGAGCCAGAAGTTTTGATGAATGGGAATCACGACGCCGCTCGTTGTTACTCGGTAACTGCAGAAATACTCACAGCAACATTCGCCGCTTGTGAAGATCAAGGCGTCCACATCCCCGGTGCATTGCTGAAACCAAACATGATAATTGCTGGAACGGATTGTGCTGACCAAATTTCAAGAGAAGAGGTGGCTCGATTAACTCTCAAGTGCCTACACGAGAATATTCCGCAGAATTTACCTGGTATTGTCTTCCTTTCAGGTGGGCAATCGGATGAGGATGCTACCGCCCATCTTAATTTGATGAATTCAATGGATGAGAACCCACCGTGGCAACTTTCGTATTCCTATGGCAGAGCTCTTCAGGCAGCAGCACTCCAATCTTGGGCTAGTGGAACACCAAAAGATAGTCAAAACTCATTTTCACATCGTGCTAAGATGAATAGCCTTGCACGTTCAGGTGATTGGAACAACACTCTTGAAAATTGATGGCTGAAAATCCACTCTAATTTTACAAGACCACCTTTGCTTTAGTAACTTGCAAACAAATCTAACTATTGGCGAAGTTGATTGTTAATCGTCTGCTTCAGAATGCAGAGTCATCACGGTCAAGAAGAAATGGCTGGCCAGGACTCCATTCTGGGTGCTTGTCTTTTACCCAGTCGACAATTGCCCACTCGCAGATATCATAGCCACCAGAGAGAATTCCACTTCTCTTGATGTACCCTACCTTCACTATGTCCTTATCCTTTGAGAGAACATTGCCAAGTTGTTGGCTTGTTGTCCCATGCCGCATTGTGGTATTGATGTGCTCGAGAATTTCCGCAGTATTGCGCGGCCTCTCAGCAAGGAATGCCTTAATTTTCTGTCTGATTCTAACCGTCTTCATTTTTTTTCACCTTTTCCTCCAAGTCATTTAACGGATGTCCACAGGGCCACTTTACACCGTCTGACCTGAGCGAATGCTGTCACTGATATAACCGTTGCCACAGATGAGGCATTGTTGTTACAGATAGTCACATACAAAATGCATAGTTAGTGAATAATATAATCGGTGAGTTAGTAAAACCGAACATTCTCCAGTGGAAATATGTAACAAATGGTAACTAATGAAATAATTGAAGTACTACCAACAACTCCCAAATAACAAGCCCCCTGTTGAGGTGTCGGAGAGGTTACCGTGGTCAAGAGTGGTAATTCTGTGACTTATTCTCGAATTCGTGGTAGTTACCGACGGAGGTTATTGGATCATCTTTCCGATGGGCCCTCAACGGTTACAGGGTCAAGTAAAGCAGTTGGATTACGTTTGCCTCATGCTTCTGCAGAATTGAAGAGAATGAGGGAAGAGGGCCTTATTCAGTCAGATTCTGGGCCGGGACAAAGAGGTGCAAAACAACACCTCACCGCGGTAGGTTGGCAGGTTTTCATTGGTGATGAATTGGCTAGATTATCTGATAGCAGTGTTGATTCAATTCCCGAACATGCGGTTGGAAAATTGCTTGCAAAAGACGGTCCCCAACTATTACTTGCTTACACAAAATCTCTCTCTAGTCCTCTAATTCCATTGCCTTGGAGTGGAGATTTTAGCCATTCAGACCAAACAGCAATCTCTAGTGGAATCCAAGGGGTGAAGGATGGGTATGTTTGGGCAGTTGCTCGTGAAGCTGAGGTAAGATGGTACGATTTAGAATCTCTTAAGCAGGTTCCCGCACCTTCTGATGATCAATCTACATCCTCATTGTCTGATTGGGTAGAACCATCTCCAGTAATTGGATTAGTTCGCGCTCGATTATTAGATCCACGCCAATCCCTCAAATTAGCAATTGGAAGTTGGTTTGGTGAACCACCAATAGAGAGGTGGCCAGATCTTCCAATGCCAATGGGTGAATCAGAATCCTGGACCCTTGGGACAGCCCATGAATCGGTTTCTCCACTTCAGTCACAATGTCCTATTTGTGCAATATTGCCTGACCGACTTTCAACAACAACTCTACTTTCGGCGGCATCAAACGGTGCTCTAGTAATTGCAGAAGCATCACTTTTAGGACGTCAAGGTGATGCCTTACCACTTTCAATCCTTGATTCATGGATTAACCGCGCCCATCCTCGCCTTACAGAAACAGAACGTCGACATCGATTACAAGGGTTGACTCAAGCAATTCGTAAAGGGCGCCGCAAACGAAGTGGCAACATTAGAGTTGAAGAATCAACTTGGAGGCGATTTCAATCAGATTGGTCGAATCATCAATGGAGTGAGAAAACCGAGGTAGAGAATACCATCATTGATGTTCAGGGGTTATCGTCCACGGCTTGGCTTTCTCTGATAGACTGGTCTTTGTCACGACAAGAAACAACTCCTGTAGTTTTGCAATACCCACCCGGCCAACATGACTCTGGACAACTGCATTCAGTTTTCCAAGACCCGAGAACTAGACTAGCAATTCTCTCTCAAGAACCCGAAGAATCATTGGCGTACCCCACTCTTAGACCAGATCCAATTCGCCCCCTATCTTGGTATCTATTGAAATTGGCTGGGGATGTTGAATTACCTTGCAAGGTAACACATCGCCCACCACCTAGTTTCACATCTCCGCCACCACTTTGGATTCCGCCTAATTCTGCTTCCAACTTAGAGGAGGTTGTTTCATCTGCGAAACTTGCGGCAGGTGGTTCAGCACCACCTAATGCATCCGAAGAATCATCTGAAGAGATGAGATTGTTTGCGGCATCACTCAGATATCCAGAAGGTGATATTGATTGGGCTGATAGAATTGAATCAGTTGATCCATTAGCAGCATGGATTGCCTGTCCAGCTGATAACCGGTGGCCATTATGGCGTCGACAAGGCATTAGGTTGGGTGCTGACTGGATTTCATTGTTAGATGTAGAAAAAGTACCGATAGAATTTCTAGCAGAAGTTGCAGGAACTGCACCTTATGATTGGCAGGAGTCGGCACACAATCATCTAGTACAAAGAATCCGCAATGAAGATGACTTAGCATTGAGATTGAGAACTCTAATTGATTCACATAACTTCAGTGATTCAGCCTCGGCTTGGATAACCTCTACTTTACTTTCACAGGTTGCGTGGTTGCCACCGGAACTCGCTGCTGATTTGGCTCGCTGGGCTCCAAATAGTATATCCAAATCTTTACCATCAAATATAATTCCAGCTTTAATCGGATTAACTTGGCTATCTTCTCAAGGAGAATTAGATGATAGTTGGGTAAGGAAAATTGAGGAATCACAAAGGTCATCACCTATCATTGATGGATGGACATCCTTGCTATCAACAGTGAGGGATGATAGAACTCCAACGATTGAAGAAATCAGAGAAATCACATCTCTACCTCTTGAATGGTGGGCCCCATTTTCACCATTATTGTTCAGTACAATTACTGAAGGAGGGGAAGGGCGTGAGATGCTTATTATGGAAAACATCCCATGGGCGTCAGCTCTATTCCGCCCTATTGGTGAGATCCATACTATTCCTGGAATAGGTACGGTTGAACACCCCGGATGTCCTGCCGACCTTGTTTCCCGCTTGGAGCGGATTCTTCAGGGGGTTGATGTTGATGAAGAGTTACATGGATTTTCTGAGTTGACTGATATTCTTAATGCGTTGAAGTCAATTCTTATTGGCACTAAACCTGTAGTAGGAAAAATTCATCCAATGGTTGGGTGGTTGTTGCAACCTAGAGATAGATGGCCAGCCTTCACAGCTACTGAAATTATCAGCGGAGACTCCGAAGTTGCCGCTAGATTAGCAGCGGGTAAAAGTGGTTACCACCACGGTCTTAGAGAGTCATCTCAGCGGCGTTTATGACTATTTTTCGCCTATAAGAGGATTCAAAAGGGGCGGTTTTACCCAAAAGTTTGCCCCGGCTGCAACACCACACGGACCTTGGCCTTCGCCGGCGAGGGATGAACTGTGGTACCAAGTGCGGGGTATCGCCGCCTTCGAAGGCCGTGGTGACCCTTCGGGGAATGAACCTCGGTGCAAAATGGCGGCAGGGCGAGAAGGTCTCCATACGACTGCTGTGCGCGGAATGACTAATGGAACCACCCACTCGTCCGACAGACGCCCCGGGGTGGGTCAGAACCTCCGAGCCAAAAGCGATGAGGCGGTTCGTTACTCCTCGGGGCACACCTTTCTGCTCTCTTTTATCCGTAGGATTGATTGAGGTTCAACCTCTCAGATGTTTTGATGGGACGGCACTCACTGTGTTTATTAGGCGGTACATTCGACCGTTTCCATGTTGGTCATCACCATCTTATCTCTACTTGTTTGCAACAATCTGACAAGGTTCAGATATGGCTGACAAGCGATATTATGGCCAAACTAAAAACTCCGATTGTTTTAGATTGGGAAATCCGTAAACAAGATATTTTGGATTGGGCGATTTCTGAAGATGTTAATGATCGGGTATCCATTCACCTATTAGAGAATGAAGTAGGTCCAGCCCCAACTAGTTTAGAGGCTGATTCAATAGGATGCACCTCTGAAACCAAATCTGCATGTGAAGACATCAATAGTTCAAGAAAAATAGCAGCCTTAGATCCGTTGAG
>CBFHYB010000098.1:0-6077 GCA_965659915.1 Candidatus Thalassarchaeaceae archaeon | reverse complement strand
ATGAAATACTAACCGTTTATTCTGGCTGGACAAGAGAAGTCCGCCATTGGAATGGTGATGCAGTCAGCCCAGCTAAGCGTTGGTTCAAACCACCTACTACGCCAACCAAAAGAGTGAGCCAGCAACTCATTCTGCCAAAGGCGGTTCGGGCGTAAACCAATTGCACGTTGGAGTAGGGCGAGGCCATTCTTGTGGCCGGAGTCCTTTATTTTCAACAATTTGAGATAACACTTGTTGATGCTGTTCAAGTTCCGCCAACACCGCTGCATCACCAACAATAGTTTCACCATGGCCAGGTACTAACTGTTTAATTTCCATTTTGAGCAGGTACTCAATACTATCCAGTAGGTCCGGCAAACATCCTGTTGGTAAGTCCCATCTTGAGATATGTCCCTTCTTAGGGATTAAATCTCCAGTAATTAGAATTCCTTCACTTTCAATCCAGAAGCAACACGAGTCTGAGGTATGACCTGGTGTGTGTATGATTTCAATAGATCCATTTCCCAAATCAAAAACATCACCTTCATCAAATGGAATCACATCAACTGGCGGCATATCGGAATTGAAACGAGATGCCCATGTGGTGAACATATCACCACTAGCCAATGCACCAGAGGCGGCACCATGGGTGTGGACAGAAGCACCCCAGTGGTCGGCAAGATGCCGAGCCGCTCCAGCAGTGTCATAATGGCGATGAGTGAGAAAAATTTTGCTAACTTCGGGGCCACCATCTAACTTAGATTCAATTCGTTCAACCACATTTGCTTGATACCAAGAAGTTCCAGGGTCAATCACCACGGTATCATTGTCACCCGAAACGATGGTGCAAGATGCATCGTGATGGATGCCTGGGAGCCTGACTACTCGCATGGGAGACATTTGCAGGCAGGGGGTTTGGGCTTATATATCGGGAGCAGGTCGGCCGCCTCAATGGCAAGGTTCCCAGAGGCAGAGAAGCGTCTGCTTGAAGTGCGTGTTTGCATGAAATGCAATGCTCGTAACGGCCTCAAAGCAACAAAGTGCCGCAAGTGTAGTTACAAAGGCCTACGCCTCAAAAACAAAGAACGCCGAATCTGATTTCAGACTTCGTCATTCATTTCTTTGAATATTTTCAAAAGCCCCAATTTTGTTTTCATCCATTGGATGCCCAAATTAATTTCAATTAATTAGTGAATCAGGCTTGACAAACTCCAAAACAAGTCTAGGACCATTCGGTTTCGTCATCTTTCTTTGACTTCTTCCACTCTTTGTAGTGGGTTCTGCAGACCTTCACGCGTCTAGGTCCTTCGGGAATATTATCCCACACATCAACTGCGTTATCAAAAGCAATTGAGCGCCCACCAAGTGCGGTATCAGCGAATTCAGTACACTTAGGAACATGGCAAGGAACTTCCGGGTCAATCGCAGCCGCGGAGCGAGAACGCTTCGGCTTTCCACCCTTTGGTCGGGGGATTCTCCGCTTGTGAGGTCGGCCTGCCATATTATCGCCTCTC
Source organism: Candidatus Thalassarchaeaceae archaeon (assembly GCA_965659915.1). Taxonomy (GTDB): domain Archaea; phylum Thermoplasmatota; class Poseidoniia; order Poseidoniales; family Thalassarchaeaceae; genus MGIIb-Q1. Next base: position 4,584 of record CBFHYB010000098.1, on the reverse strand, counting down.
GGTCATTCCGCTTTATTCTAACGCTCAAACTTTGTAGATTGTTGCCTCTCGATCAGGCCCAACACCAACTGACGAAATTGGAACCCCTAACATTGCCTCAACTTTCTCAACATATTCACGCGCGCCATCAGGAAGAGCAGAGTATCCTTTGCCATTTTCATTTGCGTCGCGAGCCATTTCTAACCACTCATCCATCTCGATATGAGGGAATCCAGGTACTTTTTCAGTGACAATCTTGACTTCCGCCATATCTTCTGAACACACAGGCATCTCACTCAAGAATTGTCCATCTAAGTCATACCCAACCACAATCTCTAACTCATCAAGTCCACCTAAAACGTCGAGTTTTGTCAAGGTAAGTTGAGTGAATCCGTTCAGTCTTTGTGCGTGTCTAAGAACCACTAAGTCTAGCCATCCACACCTTCTAGGTCGTCCGGTAGTAGTGCCAAATTCATGCCCCATCCTCCCCATGTAAGCACCCACATCATCAAACAACTCACCAGGGAATGGCCCGTGACCCACCCTAGTTGTGTAGGCTTTTACCACGCCATAGACTTCGCCGATGTGGCCTGGGTGTATTCCAACGCCATGGGTTGCATTAGCACGGCTTGTTACTGAAGAAGTCACAAATGGATAGGTGCCATGGTCAATGTCAAGCAAACATCCCTGAGCACCTTCAAGTAGAACATTTTCACCTTGGCGTAGAGCCAAGTCAAGCATCAATCCAGTAGGCTTGATTGCATTCCCGAATCTTGCTGCTACCCAATCAAGAGATTCTTTCAGGTCCGTGGCAGAAATTGATCCTGCTACTCCATGTGCAGTCAGTTGAGCAGTCATTCTGCCCGCATTTTCTTGTAGCCATTCGTCATCAGTGCGGCGATGCTCAATATCACAGAATCTCACACCAACTCGCTCAATTTTGTCGCGGTATGTAGGTCCAATTCCCCTGCCAGTTGTCCCAATCTTGACATCCGCACCATCGTAAATTCGGTGGAAAGGTAGGTTCACATGAGCTCTTTCTGATATCCAAAGGCGTTTTCCTTCGGGGGATTCTCCCGACGATTCCTTCCATTTGTTGAGTTCCTCTTCCAAAACCCAGGGATCAATGACCATACCTGCTCCAAGTACTAATTGACAGTCTGGGTTGGTTAGACCAGAAGGTAGTTGGTGAAGTTTGAGAACTTGGTCACCAAGGACAATAGTGTGCCCTGCATTGTTACCTCCTTGGAATCTAGCAACCCAGTTTGATTCTTGGGCAAGTTGGTCGACCAACTTACCTTTTCCTTCGTCTCCCCATTGAGCACCCAGTACTACTGATGCAGGCATCGGGGTGAACCGGAGCGCGAGAGCCCCATGAACTTGCCCACAAAGAATTATGCTAAATGGTCTCAGATAATTATTGAAATCTTAGTTTTTTGAGCCTCATTATGGTATGAGAAATAGTGACTATTAACAAGGGCAAAATCAAAATTTTGTGATGGGATATCCCATTGTATTAGCAGTGTTTTCAGGGTAGTTGCATCGTTCAAATAGTGTCAGCCGATTAATATCAGTGTTGGGGCCCAAAAATTGTGTTCAGAGTGCGTGCGTAAAGTAAATGAACGCACATTTCATACCATAGGTTTATATACTGCGGGCGACAACTCACTATGTAACCCGAGGTTGTAAAGCATGTCAGACAAAACAAAAGCAGAAATTGAGCAGAAAAAAGTTAATGAAATTAAGAAGCGGGCATTCTCAAACAGGAATGTTATCGGTTCTGCAAAGCGCCCCTCACAGGTAAGAAAAATTGAGGGTCACGATGGTCCTTGTGAAGAGTGTGGTGCAATTGAATGGGATTTAGATCCTGTTCGAGGTGAAGTTTCCTGTCAATCCTGTGGATTAGTGGTTGAGAAAGACGTCATTGACCCAGGGGCAGAATGGGTGAATCATGGGGAAGGTCCAGATAGATCAAGAGTTGGTGCTCCACCAACTCTTACATTGTCCGATAAGGGATTAAACACCAGCATAAGTAGAGGTGACCTAATGGGGTCCCGAGCAAAGATTCACGGTATTTCTGGCAAAGCACTGAGAGATTGGCGAAGACGAGCTGTTATTGATGACAGGTCAAAGACCCGAAGTAGCCGGTCTCGAAATCTCGTTAAAGCAATGCAATTCATTAGAGATAGGTCAGGACTGGGTAAACAGCATCGAGAACAAGCCGCAGCATTCTATCGTAAATCCGCTGAAAAGGGCTTAGTTACAGGCCGAAGCATCCAGGGAGTTGCTGCAGCATGTGTTTACCTAGCTGCAAGAGAAGCAGGAATTCCTAGAAGGGTTGAGGATATTGCAGAAGCATTTGATATGGAAGATGAAATGAAACTCAAAGAGTTGAAGAGAACTATCCGACTTGTTTCACGAGAATTAGGTGCTCACAGAATTACTGGGCCAGAAGAGTATCTTGACAAATTCACAAGTGATTTGGGGCTACCACCTCAAGTTCTTGGTGCTGCCAACAGTCTTTGGGACCGAGTTGGAGGCTCATTAGAGTGGCAAGGTAAGAAGCCAAGCGGAGTCGCAGGGGTAATTATCTACAAGTCAGCACAAATGAGAGGCAATGCAAGAACTCAGGCAGATGTATGTGCAGTTGCAGGTGTTAGTGAGGTTACTCTCAGAGGCCTTCTAAGATTGCTTGAAAGAATCCTTGAACGACTCGGTGAAAGTTCATTCAATTGATGAAGGGTAGTGGACGTTGGGGGATTTGAACCCCCGGCTTCTTGGTTGCAAACCAAGCGTTCTTCCAAGCTGAGCTAAACGCCCTTGTAGAACCGCCGACCGGCGGATATCATTTGAGCGTTTGCTTATCACCATACCACCTAAATGTAATGCCACTCGGCAGATACGCAGTTCAATTTGACTCTAGAATGATCTGCAGAATTAGGTGCTCACTCTTCTTCAGCGATTTCTGTTATGTCGGAATCTGATTTCATTTCATTGGAATTATCTTCAATATCTTCATCTGCATTTATCATTGAATCACTAGTCCTCATCGCTAGAAGTAATCCAATTAGCAGAACGGAGAGAATCCCTGATGCACCGGCCAACCATAGTAACCAGTTTCGTTCTTCCTCACTCTCATCAGATTCTGGTTCTTGAGTTTCATCATCGTTACCAAATTCATATCCCGGTGGTGGCGCATCGCCCTCTTCTATGTGGACATCTGAAATCACCACTATCGTGCCATTAGTGATTGTGCCATCAGAACTAATATCCTGATATTCGTAGGTACCTGGTCCCCATGTACCGTTGAATGTAATCTCATAGGTGACTTTACAATCATCATCTAATTTCGTGCCATTTTCATCGGTTTCGCACTCGTATGACATATTTCCTGAATCCCAATCTAAAGTGCCATTGTATAATCCGTCACCATCGGAATCCCATACAATTCTGTGGGTGATATTTTCTCGCGAGTCTACATTGTACCACCATGCAGAATCATTGTAAACAAGTTGTGGATTATTTGGCGTAGGGCCGCTTTCCTTTACTAAGACAGTGAATGTTCCTGCATCATGGGCCACCACACTTACTGGTAGTAGTGAAACTGCAATCAGAATAAGCAGAGTTGCGACTAGAGCAAGTCGGCTTTGGTTGGAATGCTTCGCCACGAATTGCATTGCGCCACCCACCCATAAATAAAAGGTGACAGCACAGGTGGCGCAGACGATGGATAAGAGGCTAGTTGGAGTAGCAGCCTTCTTGGCGCTCAGTATCTTCTCGGCAAGCCTTTACGCGCTTACAACAAGTTTTGCCAATAATTCGGATGTTGAGGATAACTGGATGCTGGTTGACCCCCTACCTCAAGACGAAGAACACGACCACAAAAACTCGAGTTCACATGAGTTTGGAACGCAAAATATTGACTTCGTCACTTTCAATCCACTAACTCTACCAGGAAACGCCGAAATCCAAGTAGCTGACAGCCCTGATGGTAATACCTACGCTTATCAAGCGGGTTGGAAAGAGATGCACATCACGGATGTCACTGACCCATACAACACAACAGTTGTTGGTGTCTACAACGACCCCTATACCCAAGTTTTGGATGTGAAGTATCTTGAGTATAATGGGCGAGAGTATGTAATATTGCAAAACCAACTTGTTGACCCCGGTAACGCCGACCCGAATGTTGGGAACTGGGAAGATCCTGCACAAGTTAGTGTAACTTTAGTTGATGTGACTGACAAATCCGACCCACAGTACATTGATTCTTGGTATGATGTAGATCACCCCTCAGGACCTCACAATCTGTATACCCACATGATTGATGGTGAGTGGTACATTTTTGTTGCTAATCCCGATTATGATGAGTGCGATGTTGGCACAGGTGATGCATGCGGAGGAGTCACTATTGCTCATCTGAATTTTGCTGCTTGGGGTGATTTACCTCGTATCGTCAAAGTTGGTGAAGCAGAAGTCAGTTGGGAGACAACTAATGGTGGCTGGATTTACATTCACGATATGACTGTTCAGACTTGGCCGGGACAAGATACCAATGACCCTCGATATGGTCACACATACATCTACGGTGCATATTGGGAAGCG
>CBFHYB010000097.1:0-6120 GCA_965659915.1 Candidatus Thalassarchaeaceae archaeon | reverse complement strand
TGAACTGAAACTCCGGTCAAATTTGTGTAAATATCATCAACCATGTATGGTGCTATCGGAGCCATCAATTTGCATACAGTTGTCAACACTTCATGCAATGTGTGTTGGCAAGCCAACTTGTCAGCCGACTCGGCATCATCCCAAAGCCTGCGCCGGCTTCTTCGAACATACCAATTAGACAAATCATTGACGACAAAGTCCTCCAAATCTCGCCCTGCCTTGTGGAAATCCCAACTCTCAAATTGGTCGTGGTAATCCTGTGCTACACTAGCCAAACGTGAGAGTAACCACTGATCCAATGGGGCTCTATCTGTCACTGGACTTTCCGAGCCACTCTCTGGATTGAATCCATCAAGCGCCGCATAGTTAGCATGGAACTTGTAGACATTCCACAATGTCAGGAACATTTTCGCGTAAGTTTCTCTTACTCCGTTAGGATCAAATTTCAGTGGATTCCACGGCGCACCAGCAGTCACCATGTACCATCGTGTTGCATCCGCCCCTTCGCGGTTGAAATGGTCCCACGGGTCTACAATATTGCCTTTTGATTTTGACATCTTTTTGCCTTCTGCATCAAGAATCAAACCAAGGCTAAGACAACTCTTGTAACAATTTGAATCAAACACTGTTGTTGAAACCGCTAACAGCGTGTAGAACCAGCCTCTAGTCTGGTCTACACCTTCACAAATGTAGTCAATTGGGAAGTTCTGTTCAAACTTCCCATCCCCCCCAAACGGATGATGCCATTGTGCAAAACTAGCACAACCAGAATCAAACCAGCAATCCATCACATATGGTTCACGAACCATTTGACCATCGCATCCATCTTTCTGACAAGACAAAATCACTTCATCCACAAATGGTCGGTGCGGGTCATCCGTCACCTTGGAAGGGTCAACTGCTAACTGTCTCAATTCATCTCTGCTTCCAGCACAATGCTGATGCCCACAATCCTGACAAATCCACACTGGAAGTGGAGTTCCCCAGTATCTCTCACGTGAGATTGCCCAGTCCTTGACATTGCGCAACCATTCCCCAAAGCGTCCGGTTCCAACATTAGGTGGAGCCCATTCAACCTGGTCGTTAAACTCGAGAAGTTTCTCTTTCACAGCGGTCATTCGCACAAACCACGAGTCCATTGCGTAGTACAGGAGAGGATGTCCAGTTCTCCAACAGTGCGGATAGTCGTGCAAGTACATTTTTTCTCGGTAGAGAAGTTTGTCGTACATCAGTAGATCAATAATATCGTCATCACAATCTTTCACATATCTGCCATCAAGCGAATTATGAGTTCCTGCGATAAAGCGCCCATCCATGTCGACTGTATGTTCGGCTGGTAAACCGACTTTCATTCCAAGATTGTAATCTTCTTCGCCGTACATGACTGCGGTGTGGACTACACCGGTTCCGTCAGTAGTTGTCACCCAATCCGCTTCTAGGATTGTCCATGCAGTTGTGCTGTTGCCGCGAGCAACAGCATCTGGGAATAGCGGCTCGTAAGCCATACCGATTAGTTTTGAGCCGGGGAAAGTATCAACGATTTCTGCTTGATGACGCAGGACTTCACCAATCAGGTCTTCTGCCAAAATCAATTCTTCTCCGACTTCAGCACCGCCCCTACCTTCCCAAGATTCGCCTGCTGAGGCGGTAACCTTGACTCTAGCATAGGTCACTTCAGGACCAACTGCTAATCCAACATTTCCAGGAAGTGTCCACGGAGTAGTGGTCCAGGCCAGCACCGACGCGCCAGCTAGGTCGCCAGCAGTCTCATCTGTAAGTTTGAATTTGATGTAAACAGAAGGCTCCTCAACCTCTTTGTAGCCCTGAGCAACTTCGTGCGTAGAATAAGAAGTCCCAGTTTGAGGACAGTATGGTAGAATCTTGTGACCTTTGTACAGCAAATCCTTCTCAAACATCTGCTTCAAAGCCCACCATCCCGATTCCACATATTCGTTGTGTAAAGTTACGTAAGGGTCATCCAAATCCACCCAGAACGCCATGCGCTCGGTCATTTTTCTCCACGCATCTTCGTAAGTCCAAACAGATTTTCGGCATTCATCATTGAATTCAGCCATGCCGAACTCTTCAATCGCTTCGTTACTCATCAAGTCTAGACGCTTTTGAACTTCGATTTCAACCGGAAGTCCGTGAGTATCCCAACCACCTTTTCGCTCAACAAAGTGGCCCTCCATTGCCTTCCAGCGGCAAACTAAATCCTTGTAGGTTCTAGCAACTACGTGATGGATTCCAGGTTTCCCATTAGCAGTAGGAGGCCCTTCTAGGAAGATGAAAGGCGCACCATCTCGGCGCTGTGTAATTGATTTCTGGAAAGTTTCTTGCTCTCTCCAAGCATCAATGAGCGCTTCTTCCAAGGCGACGGGATTGAGGTCACCTACGGTGTTTGGTACGGCCATGCACTCTCGGCGAACCGAGAATCTCTCTTCAAAGTGCCTAATGATGTGTTACCCTTATTCTGATTCACTATGAGTTCTCAATCCTGATACAAAGGCACTTCAAGGAGTGGATGTTGGGGGATGTATGGCAGAAGTGGTTAACCTCGCAGTTACCGGGATGACCTGCATGGGTTGTGCTGGTAGTGTCAAGACAGCACTTGAGGATGTAGAAGGAGTTGAGTCAGCTGAAGTATCCATTGATCCTGGCAAAGCCGTTGTAACAACTGGAGCAGGTGTTTCCCGCTCAATTCTAATTTCAGCGGTGATGGCAAGCGGATTTGGAATTGAAGGTGAGACTTCATCCGACTCCGGCTTCAACTGGGCCGATGGCGTCGTTTGGAAACAGAGTGCACACAACACGAAATGGTGTCTCATCGGCTGTTCAATTGGTGACTTTGGTACTATTGCTGCCTTCCAATTTGTATTCACGGATTCGGGGTGGAGTCCAATGAGCATCATGATCTTAGCAATAATCAATGGATTATTGACTTCAATTGCTCTTGAAACTGCAATTTTATCCAAGCAAATGGGATTATTTGAAGGATTTAAAGTAGCAATCGGCATGTCATTTATCTCTATGATTGCCATGGAATCTGCTATGAATATTACAGATTATTTGATGACTGGTGGAGCCATGTTAACTTGGTGGGTAGTCCCAATCATGCTTATTGTTGGATTTATTACTCCATGGCCATACAACTACTGGCGATTGAAGAAATTCGGAAAGGCGTGTCATTAAAATTCATTTAGTGGTGACTAATCTGATTTTTCAAAGCCAAATCAATGGTTTCAGTCGTTGGTGTTATTGACTTGTAAGGGGGGCGAAGATACAAGATGGCTAGCCTTGAGATGAGTGACGACGAATTTGTCGCCCAAAGTCGTAGGCGAGGAAGGAAGTTATCGGCCCTGTTAGTTCTCCTCTCTATTGCTTGTTATTCTATGGCAATAATGTTGATTGATGGAAGGTTAGAATTAGCAATAAAATTTGCTTGGTCATCGGTCGCATTTGCAGTTGGGGCGTTATCAGTTCTCCTAATTGTGATGCCAATTCATAATTTGTTACGAAGGAAAAAATAATCATTTAATGAAAAAATTGATGGCTCAAAGAACACCGAAGTTTTGAATGACTGACAACCTCAGCGGGTAATAACATGGGATTAGTAGTGGCTCTACTTCAACTCAACCCAACGGTTGGTGATTTAGCAGGAAATGCCGCCGAAGTAGAGCGAGCAGTCGCTCTTGCTGCCGCTAATGGGGCTGATTTAGCAGTCACCAGCGAATTGGTTATTTCGGGGTATCCACCTAGGGACCTTTTGCTGGATCCTGAATTCATTCAGCGATGCGCTGATGTTACTGCCGCAATTGAAACACCAATTCCGCTAATTGTCGGCACACCTCTGCCGCCGACTTCCGACCGCCACCTACCGGGCAATGGATCAATGAGAATTGTCCCCGGCAGAAAAGCAAAGGTGGCGACTCGCAAACAATTACTACCAACCTACGATGTTTTTGACGAATTGAGGTACTTTGAGCCCGATAAAGCCCCAGGAATTCTAAGACTTTCAGAAAACCTCTCAATCGGTGTGACAATCTGTGAGGATGCGTGGCAACATGCTGGTGAAGTACCAGCCGATTACGATGCTGACCCAATTGAGCAATTGGCCGCTTGGCAACATCAAGGAGAGCCCCTAGCATTGTCAGTAAATCTCTCTTCTTCGCCCTATCACTTGCACAAAGAAGGAACTCGTGGAGATGTAGTGCGTGCCGCTGCAAAAACACTTGGACACCCCTATCTTCTGTGTAACCAAATCGGTGGTAACGATGACTTGTTATTCGATGGACGGTCTTTAGCCGCATGGCCTGATGGCCGTATGATCCAAGCCCCATCTTGGTGTAGTGGAGTGTTACTCGTTGACATTGAAGATGGCAATGGTGAAACCTCCCGGTGGCTCCCTTGGCCTGATGGTGAATGCTGTACTGAATGTGATTGTAAAGTAGAGCGTGTAGATGCAGGAAGTGAACCTTCAGTCCCTGAATCTGGAACCGATTTGCTAGCAGCTATAACAACTGGACTTGGTGATTACTGTCGCAAATCTGGCATCAAAAAATTAGTGCTCGGAATGAGTGGTGGCTTAGATTCATCAGTCTGTGCCGCCATCGCTGTTAGAGCAGTTGGTGCAAAAAATGTGCTCGGTTTATCAATGCCATCACGTTACTCAAGCGACCATTCAATCGCAGATGCAAAAGCAACTGCAGAGGCACTTGGAATTGAGTTGCACACCCACTCAATTACTGCTCTCCATCAAGCAGCAGAGGCTGAACTCAACGATGAGTTAGTGGATGGTAACCCTGTGGCTCGTGAAAATATACAGTCACGCCTACGTGGGATGATGGTAATGGCAGCAGCAAACTCTCGTGGCGCCATGGCTATTACAACAGGAAATAAGTCGGAATTAGCAATGGGTTACTGCACCCTATACGGTGACATGGTGGGTGGATATGCGCCAATTGGCGACCTCTACAAATCAGAGGTTTACGATGTGGCACGCGCCCTAAATAGTGAAGCTGTACAGTTCGGGCAAGCCCCCCCAATAACCGAAAGCACGCTGACAAAACCACCGTCAGCAGAACTTGCACCTGACCAAACCGACGAGGACACTCTGCCTCCATACGAGACTCTTGATGCAATTTTACATGCCCACATTGAGGAAGGTGCTTCCAGTTCAACATTAATCGCAAGCGGCTTTGATGAAGCACTTGTAAATTGGATTCTTGAGCGACTTCACTCCAATGAACACAAGCGCTGGCAAATGTCCCCAGCACCTAGAGTTTCTAATCGGGCATTTGGTCAAGGATGGCGGCAACCTCTAGCCGCCAAAAAGTAATGGCTAGTACTAATCACAACGAGAAATTACTCTGAGGGTTACTTCTCCATTTTCAAGTGACATCTCTACCTCATCACCATTGTTTACAGCCAAACATGGGTCTATATCAAATCCGTATGAATATGGTAAATTTAGCAGCGATGCGGCTGGCAAAGTTAGTGGACAAACATCGCGATTAACAATCGCTTTCGGGCCCTTTCCTGTGTAAATTAAGCCCATCAAAACAAATGGTGCAACAGTCGAGCCTGAACCCTTTGGATAAATCAGAATTGTATCTTCTAATGCAACTCCGTCCAACGGATGTCCTGGCTCCTCAATGACTCCTGTATCACGATTTACATATCCAAGATAGGTGATTGGTATGTCGGTTACAAGGGCTTTACCAGATACATTCCAACTACTTTGGCTTGGTAGATTCTTCCCACTCAATTCACATTCTCCTGACTGTGTGGTTTTGACTGAACTGTGGGGCTCCTTCGCACGAGAGTCAAGGGTTGGTCTTGGACCAGTGAAAAGTTGTGGGTCAAATGCTGAAGCAACGCATGTCTCAATATTGGCAACAGAGGTGGGCATACGATTTAGCCCGCTTGTTAGATAGTGTTCTGCTTTCAGTGAATTTGTCAATAAGTGATTGTACAATTTACGATTATATGGTGTTACTTCCGGACAAGTATCCTTGAGGATTAGGACTCCTGCTTCTTCTAACAGGTCAAGTGTTCCATCGGCATCTGCCAACTCATAGTTAGTACCGCTAGTGAAAACCCACAATCGTTTGTTAGGGA
>CBFHYB010000096.1:4126-6170 GCA_965659915.1 Candidatus Thalassarchaeaceae archaeon | reverse complement strand
ACATCTGATGGATATTGATTAATTCCCCAATTTAGAACTTCTTCAATCCCATGTCCTTCTGCCATTCTGTCAGCAATTCTAACTGACGACATCTTGAGAGTTATTTGTTCACCAATTCCTGTTGCTGCTATTCCAATACGTTCGTCACACCATAATCCAGCACCAATTAACGGGGCATCGCCAATTCTTCCTGCAGGCATTCCCGTACAACCTCCAGTTGATGATGCCACAACAATAAGTCCGGTTTCATCACGAGCAACTGCCCCCACTGTGTCATTTCCTGTGGGTTTCAATGAGCCTTCTACATCTTCTCGATCTATCCCTATGCTATCTGCAAATTCCCTAGCACCTCTACCGGCTAAGATGTTGACTTTTTCATCCAATAATTTTACCGCTACTAGAATTGGATTCTTAGTCTGTTGAATGCAGGTAATTGCTCCATATTGACCATTGCTTGTCATCACTGCGGCATCGAGTTGTAAACTACCATCAGATCTTATTCGGCCACCGGTTCCAGCATTCAATGCTGGGTCATCTTCCATTATTACTACAGATGCTAAAGCAGCATCCAACGCCGTACCTCCGGATTGTAGTATCCCCCAACCTGCTTCAACAGCAGCATCAACACCAGGTTGATCTTTAGCACTGTGCCCAGCGCCTCCATGACAGACAATAGCCGGACTAGAGAATGTACCAACGTTATCCTTCATACATTTACCTCAGCAGCAGCTAATATTTCATCTTCGGCTCTGTAAGCATTTGAAAAACGGAACACAATCCAAGCAATAAGGCTGAATAATCCACATAATAAAAATGAAGTATGAAAATCAAAAAATCCCGTTTTACTTACTGTAGCATCCCAAACTAAACCACCAATTATCACTCCAGCAAATGAGGAAAGGGCCCGAAGTGATTCGCTCACACCCATTATCATTCCACGCTCCTTTGCCCCGGAGGCATGAGTCAATAATGTCATGTTTGAAGGAGTAACAAGGCTATTGCCAAATGCAACTAAAGCCATCACGGGCAATAGTCCGAGCAAACCCAAATGTGGTGGTACAAAAGGAATTGTTGCCAAACCTAAACCACAAATTAGGAATCCGTAGGACATCAGTGATGAAGAGCCAAATCTATCTGATAATGGACCAATTAAACGGCCCTGAGTAATTATTCCGACAATACCAACGAATGTGAAAATCCAACCATTGTCCTGCTCTGAAAACCCAAACCCTCCATCTGTTACTGCCATCATTGTGAAAAGAATGAGTACTACATGCATGATGGTGAAACCAATCCAAAAGAAGAGCATTGACCATAGAATAGGGGAAACAACCGGCCTCTTGTACATTTTACCAATGTTTGTAATATTGGTTTTCAACGTTTGAACCGGTGGCCTTTTCTCAACCATTTTGCGAGCAGACTTAGGCAAACTTTCCTCAAGCTTAGTTGTGGCAAATAGGAACCCTATGGAGGAAAGAATAGTTGAGGCTAAACAAGGAAGTAAATACGGATGGGTTTCAAAAATTGTACCGACAAATGCAGAAGTCCAAGTCCACTCGGCAGGGGCAGAGAGAATACCTCCAATCGCTGGACCAATTGAAAATCCAACACCAAAAGCGGCACCGAGAATTCCTTGGCGCCTAGCAACTTCATGAGGCTCTGAAATATCACCAATATATGCCCTAGTTACTGAGATGTTAGCATTCACAACACCGGCGAAAAGCCGAGCAAACAAAGCCATCCAAAGTGAATTAGAAAGGCCAAAAACAAGGAATGCAATTGAATTCCCTGCTAAACCCATCATCAACACTGGGCGCCTACCAATTCGGTCTGAGAGGGCGCCCCAAAATGGGCTGAAAAGAAACATGGCGCCCGCGTATGCTGCCATCAAAGCGGCAACCCAGCGCCCAATAGGCTGGCCAGGATCAGCTAAACCTGCCACCATATAGGTTAGAAATGGAATGATAATTCCAAAACCAATCATATCCACTAGAACAACAAGAAATAAGATTGACATTGACGATTTTTGTGTCACTCTAACCCC
>CBFHYB010000096.1:0-4026 GCA_965659915.1 Candidatus Thalassarchaeaceae archaeon | reverse complement strand
ATTCCAAAACCAATCATATCCACTAGAACAACAAGAAATAAGATTGACATTGACGATTTTTGTGTCACTCTAACCCCTCCTTCTCTAGTCGCCGAACTTTTCAGGTTCTATGCCTTTCCCAAAACAAGTTGTAAGAATCACACCATCTAAGGTGATTCAACCTCCGTCAAGAATAGTTTCAGAAATCTTGGGATTTGAATTACTGCCTCTCTCGATAATGAATGAGAATGGATTCGCCATCAGAAAACACGTGGTCACCCCAATCATCACTTACGACTCCATCAATCATCATTACCAATTCGTGGGTTTCATTCACTTGATATGGCCCAAATTGAGTTTCATCAAATATTATACCCCATATTTCTGTGAAAACTCCGAGAGTGACATTGGCTGGTTCGTGTGTTTCAACATGGATTTTCCCCGAAGAATCGTGTGTATGTGCGACGTGCATAGCAGAAGGGCAAGCATCTGTGTCAATACCCACATTAGCCGCAATTGTGTAAGTGGTATTCTCAATTTGAATAACGAGTGATGGGTGAATGTGCATGGCTAAATTTGAATGGCCATTCAAACATTCCGTTGCAAGCGACGGTTCTGGCTGAATTTCATGTGAGGAAATTGTGCCATCTCTTACTGCTTCAAGGAAATCACTTAGTAAATCAACAACTTCTGAAGTCTTCCATTCAGGATTTCCTATTCCATGCTCAGCATCGGCAAATTCATGATGCCAAAATATTGAGTTATTGGACGAAAGTGCATCTGCTAATTCCTGACTCTGTGAAGGTGGAACTGAGGTGTCATTAACCCCATGCATCAATAGCATGGGTGGTTCGCTTCCATTAACAAGTAATGCTGGGCTTGCTGAAATTACTAATTCGTCAGTACAATCAGTTCCCATGCTACATGCTAAAAGTGATTCCATTGGCGATGGCTTAGAGACATTTTGAGATTCAATATAATCTGAAATGGTGTAGAAATTAGTGACTCCAAACCAATCAACAACTGCATTAACTTCACTAGAATAATTCATGCTTCCCAATGATGAGTTGTCATAGATTGTGTCGCCGTTAGTAACGGCCAACATGGCACTTAGATGCCCTCCAGCAGATGAGCCACTGGCTACAATCATCTGTGAATCAATCCGATATGTTTCCGCGTTCTCTTTCAACCAACGGATTGAAGCCTTGGTATCTTCAATTTGTGCAGGCCAAACGGCCTCGTTTGTCAAACGATAATTAATGCTAGCAACTGCCCAGGTACCATTTCCAGAATCATAAAGTTGCATGGCTGCACTTTCAGGGTGTAATGCCTTATCACCAGCAGCCCAACCACCCCCGTGGATGTTCACAAAAAGTGGATGGGGCCCTTCACCACTAGGAATGTAGAGATCAAGTAGTAAATCACTAGTAGAAGCGTTAGCATAAACCACATCATAGAATATCTCTGCCTGAGGTGGAATTGTTGTGTTATTATCAATATCAGAAGGAGGTAAAACATCATCCTCGGGTGGATCTATTGGATCGTTGTCTACTGCGCTTTCAAGACAACCGGAAAGTGTGCTAAATAGCAGAATGATGACCACTAATACCAAACTTCTCATGACTCTATGAGAAATGGAATATGAGATTAATGATTGGGTCAAATGTCCACCAACATCAATTATTCAATGTAGAATTGGTTTCCAGTATACGAGAAACGCTGGATTCTCAAGCAGTACTTGGACTACCTTGATCCGTGGTCAAACGGTCAACAATCTTACCTAGCCGCTCTACCAAACTTGTGCGCGCATCACCGTCCACCAAAGCGTATTCTAGAACTTCGTCTAGAGTATCAACAGGAAGTACGGTAATCATATCTTTGTATTCATCATCAATTAGAACATCGTTCATATTTGCACGTGGGATGATTACTCGTGAGATACCTGACTTCGCAGCCGCTTCAATCTTTGCTGTAACACCGCCAATTGGAAGGACTTCACCACGGACTGAGAGAGAACCAGTCATAGCTAAATTTTGGTCAATTGGAATCTCCTCAAGTGCTGAAATTACTGCTGCTGCGATTGTGATGCTTGCTGAATCTCCGTCAACCCCATGAGTGTCAACAAATTGAATGTGAATGTCAAAATCTGCAACATCTTTGCCAGTTAATTTCTTGATGACTGCGCTTACATTGGTAACAGACTCTTTTGCCAAATCTGATAATCCGCCAGTTGCAAATATTGAGCCACCCTTCTTTTGCGAAGGAGTAACTAATGCTTCAACAGGCAACATGATGCCACTGAAGTCTGAAAGACCTGTGTTGGCACCAAGAACTGCCAAGCCATTTACTCGACCAACTCTCTCGCCGCTGTTCACTATCATCGAGTAATCCATTCGGCGCTCAATCATTCTGTCAGCAACTTGTTGTTCAAGGGGTTTAGCAATATCCCGTGCACGTAGCACATGGTGAGCAGAAGCAAATTCTGAGCCATCAGCACAAGCAAGGTCACCAGCAACCCGAACTAATCCACCAAGTTCGCGTAGGCGGAGTGTGAGTTTACCACGTCTACCTGCTCTCCTCTGGGATTCCCTTAACAACACAGCAATTGAACTACGGTCAAAGTGTGGAATTGGAACACCGCTCTTTTTATTCATCTCATTTGCAACTTCCTGAGCGATGAAGCGAATTACACGTCGGCGATTACGAGCGGTATCTGGCATATCAGAATTGACGAAAACCTCGTAACCATATCCGCGAATCCTGCTACGTAGTGCAGGATGCATCCCTTGCAAGGCATCTAAGTTACCTGCGGCAACCAAAATGAAATCACAAGGAACTGGTTCAGTTGTAGTTAATGCACCACTGGACCGCTCTGAGCGGCCAGAGATAGGTAGTTGCTTCTCTTGTAATGCGGTGAGTAATGCCTGCTGTTCTTCTAAGCGAAGGAGGTTGATTTCGTCAATAAACAAAACGCCACCATGGGCCTTGTGAATTGCTCCAGCCTCAACTCGGTCATGCGCTGGAGTCTCCATTCCTCCTGATTGAAATGGGTCGTGGCGAACATCGCCAAGTAGACTACCTGCTAAATTACCAGTTGCATCAACAAATGGAGGTGAATCATCACGCTCATGCTTGACAAGCAGTTTTGGAATTCGTGAGTCATCACCCGCTGTAAGCCGACTACGCAAGAACATGAATCCAAATCCAAGAATCAATAATCCGAATAAAAGAGTAAGAACATCTCCTGTCATTATCGTCACCCAGACAAGAATAGCGGCGATAAATCCGGTAATGAATAACAGAGTTTTGTTGGTCTTTTCCCTTGCCATTCTAAGTTGAGCCCTTCTCTCTTTGACAATTCGGTCACCCCTACCTGCTGGCACGGTTCGAACCCGTGGCTCATTCTCATCCTCTTCATTTGGATAACAGAGTGTATCTTCCAAAGTGTCGTCAGGCATTAACTCGGTCATTGCTCTAGCAAGCATTGACTTCCCTGTTCCAGGATCCCCAATCATCATCATGTGACGACGTTGTTCAGCGGCTTTCTTAATTACAATGTTAGCTGATTCTTGACCAATAACTCGGTCAACCAATTTTTCAGGAATTGGTACATCTGCAGTTGTTTCAATGTCAACTGTTTGAATCCATTCATCAACTGGCATGGTCTCAATTTTGTCAACCTCGGAAATTTCAACATCGCCGAACTCACCTTCTGATTCCCAATCCTCTGGGAGAGGTGCATCTGCAACATTTAATGTTGGGATTTCAGTATCTTCACTGACTTCCTCAGCAACTATCTCATCCACCTCATCAGACACTGCAATACCTCCTGTTGAAGTTTGCTCGTCCCCCGACCATCATTAAACTGCGCACTCAAAATAAAAGTACGCCCATAGGGCGTTATCGGCACCCCACGCCAATTTAGTGAGGTTTTCAGTAATTTTTTGCCAAAATCACCAATCAAAGCATTGACTTTAGATGACCGGCCGGCCAAACCTGAGGGAGTAACATGGAAGGTCGAGTTTTAGCACTTCGAGAAGAGAGTGG
>CBFHYB010000095.1:0-6171 GCA_965659915.1 Candidatus Thalassarchaeaceae archaeon | reverse complement strand
GGTGCATCCATTCCAGGTGGTGGAGGCGGTGCATCCATTCCAGGTGGCGGAGGCGGTGCATCCATTCCAGGTGGCGGAGGCGGTGCATCCATTCCAGGTGGCGGTGGGGGCGGGTTGTTACTATCTTCTTCACTCATTTTAACAATCTCCATAATATGGGTAAGCCTCGCCAACGAGTTCCCTTCTATAACCGTTGTCAAGCGATGGTTGAACCAATTCCTACGGGTGTGCTGCTAAATATTCATTATCAATACGAATCCTTGAAAAACTGTGGGCGTGGGGGTTGTCTTTATGGCAACGGGAGATACAACAGCACCGCCTGTACTTTTTATTGTTGGAACTGCCGGAGCTGGAAAGAGTACGTTAGTCACTTCTTTTCAGAGATGGGCAAGATTTCTAGAAGTAGATGCACTGACAATTAATCTAGACCCAGGGGCTGAAAGAGTTCATTATGACCCCGAATTTGATGTCCGAGATGTCGTCTCTTTGTCTGAAGTCATGGATGAATATGACCTTGGGCCAAATGGTGCACAAATTCTTGCAGCAGATTTAGTGGCTGCTAGAGCGTATGAAATTCAAGATGAATTAGAAGGGTTGTCTGGAGATTTGATTGTCATAGATACTCCCGGCCAAGTTGAATTATTTGCCTTCCGTGAAGCATCTAGTCATTTTGTTGAGGTTTTAGGGCAAGGTAGAGCTGCCTTGATATTCCTTTTCGATCCAATGCTTTCACAATCAGCTTCTGGTTTTGTTTCACAGATGCTTCTTTCAAACATTGTACACTTCAGACTTGGTTTGCCAACAGCAAATTTCCTTTCAAAGTCAGATCTTCTTGAGCCTGATGATTTAGAAAGAATCCTAGAGTGGGGGGAGAGGCTCGATACACTTGAAGCAGCACTATACGATGAAGCCGGAGGTCAACGTACTGAATTCGCAATTGGTCAGTTGCGAATGATGCAACATAGCCAGGTGCAACCGGGTTTAATTCCACTTTCCAGCGAAGAAGAAGATGGTTTGGCTGACATACTTTCATTCGCTCAAAATCTATTCGGCGGCATGGCTGATACTAAAGACGGATTTGCAGAGGATATTGGGTTTGAAAGAGATGGGTGGAATGACTAATTTACTTGCTATTGATGATGTAGCCGAGGATTTTTCCTCAATTTTAGAATGGGCTATAACCTTCAAGGGCGATGATGAAGTTGCCCCTTCGTTCACTCCATTAGATGGAATTGCAATTGGGTCAATATATGAAAAACCAAGTACAAGAACTAGAGTCTCTTTTGAGGTTGGAATTAACAAGTTAGGTGGTTACCCCTTAACATTGTTAAAGGCCGATATTCAACTAGGGAAATCCGAGACAGTGGGTGATACGGCAATGGTTCTATCACGTTATCTTGGCGCGATTACTTATCGCTGTTATGATCACTCTGATGTAGTTGAATTAGCTGATAAATCATCAGTTCCCGTAATTAATGCCCTTTCATACAAAAATCACCCTTGCCAAGCCGCTGCTGATTTAATGACAATAATGGAACATAAAGATGACTTGTCTAAAGTAAAGATTGCTTGGGTTGGCGATGGTAATAATGTATTACACGACTTAATGCTGGCCGGTGTTATGATGGGTTGCGATGTGTGTTGGGCGGTTCCAAAAGGATTTGAGCCAGATTCGGATATTGTTGAGCGTGCTAAGAAATTAGCAGAGAAAAGCGGAGCGACAATATCTGAAACCAATGACCCTGTTGAAGCCGTTACTGGCGCTGATGTAATTTACACCGACGTGTTCATTTCAATGGGTGAAGAAGACCTAGTTGACAAGATTAAGGCGTTTGAGGGATTTCAAATCAATGATAAATTGGTTAGCCATGCCAAAGACGACTATATTTTCATGCATTGCTTGCCCGCTCACCGAGGCGATGAGGTAACTGATTCTGTAATTGATAGCGACAATTCAGTGGTATTTGATCAGGCAGAGAATCGCATGTGGGCACAAATGTCACTACTAACTTACTTGATTGATAATGAAGCATGGGCAACCTATGCTGAGTTGATGGAATATTAACTAAGACTTTCTAATAAGAACAAATTTTGCATTCAAAATAGAATTGGAATAAGCCCAGTTGCAGTGAATCCTAGAAGGCCAAAAAGAAGCGCTCGTTTCAGAAATTTAGACGCCTTGGTATCTTCACCTTTTACAATAGGAGCCTTGACCATAGTCAGGAAAATCAAAGCTGGCGTTAAGAATACAATGTAACCGAGTGGCAAAAGATCTAGTGCAAAAGGCATGCCCATACTGATGAATGCTAGTAGTGCACAAATCCAAGCAACCATTCTAGCCTTTTCGGCACCTATTTTCATTGGTAGAGTATGGCGCTCGGAGTCGCCATCCATATCCTCCACATCTTTGATTATTTCTCGAGAAGTACCTATCATCATTGCACAAATTGCTACTGACCATGGGAGGATATCAGTTCCGTGCCCAACTGCGGCAGCACCGAAAACAATTACTACAGCGATTAGTCCAGAAACTGAAAGATTTCCGTATAAACCGGTCTTTTTCAAGCAAGGGTTGAATGGGATTCCATCAAATTCATATGCTGACATTAAGATTAATGCGATTCCCCATATTGCTGCTGAATCTAGCCATTCTAAATGCCCAATCGTTTTTTCAGCATGGAATATAATCCCTCCCAACATGATTGTTGATAGAACAAAGCAAATCCAAGAGAATTTCTTGGCAGCTTGTTCTGAAATAGCACCAGATGCCAGTGGTCTTGTTGGGTGATTTATTCGATCAGCGTTGATGTCTTGTAAATCATTTAACGCGTTCCATCCTGCCATGAAGAAAGCCACGCTTAAGGTATGAAGTAAAAGAGGAATTGCGATGTTATCTTGGCTCACAGCACCAACAATTAGTGCGCCTAGGGGTACTGTGAGAATACCCATAATCACATTGACTCCTCTTGCGAGGGTCCACCAGTCGCGGCCTGTCATTGAACAAGTTGAAGTCGCGCATGGCACTTCATGCCTGCGCCGTTATATTCTCGTTAGAGGTTGAAGATAGATCCCATACACATACTGTATACCGCCCGCCACGAAAGAAATCTCGAACGTGACCTACTTTCTGAAATCTAAGGTCTTTAGCAAGTATATTTCCAACTTGATTCATTGTTGCTCCCCAGGAGAATCTATCATTGAGGTGGTCAAAGATATCAACGGTATTGGAACTGCCATGTTCAGCTAAGTATTCTGCTACTGCTTGTCTCAATCTTTTTGTTCTACTCAAGCAATCACCTCGATGTTTGATGTTGCTTTAGCTCTGAGGCGAAGAGTTCTCCACCCTGGTCTGTTATTTTTGTTGAATTCATCAGAATCTGTACCTGTTGTAATTAATCTTCCACTTGAAGTTGCTAGACGAACTAATCTATGGCTAACATTTTGGCTTGCATGTGTTGTATCACTACTCATTCTAAGGCTTCTAAAAGGAGTTTCATGAACTACCTCTGCCAGTATCGTTTCTCTGTTCTTTATGCTTGTTTGCATAGACAGAACCAGAGAGGGGCGGTATATGAATCAACGATGAAGGGAGTAGGCTGAAAGTGAAACTGAAACGTGGATATGCAAGCCATCTAAAGGTGAAAGTGAAAGTGAATTTGGTTATTCTACCCACCCTGTTTGTTGATATACCGATGGTTAGTCGGGCGGCTTGCTTGGCTTGTGTGGTGTAGTTCGGCCCATCATGACGGGTTCTCGATCCGTCGACCCGGGTTCAAATCCCGGCACGAGCATCTATGGAAGTGTTGAATAATAGCGATGCTCTTATCTTTACAAAATACAGCATACAGGACAGTTTTTCAAAACGTCATTTTCACCCCTTGAACAGGATAATTGGTAGTCCCGGCAGGAGTCGAACCTGCGTCCCCTGGACCAAAACCAGAGATGATGGACCACTACACTACGGAACTAGTGGTGTCGGCCAAAAGCCACTTGGTTTTGACTTTGACGCTTTGAGATTGTAATTACAACTGTTAATCATCCGTGCGAGCCCTTCAAGGGCTCGGTATGAATCCGATGCATATGGTTAGGGAACCTTTGGCCTTGAGGGCTATCCTCATTCTCTTTCTCATGATTTTAATGCCATGGTCAGGAACCCATGATTTTCAACCTCTTGAAACCATTTCAGCTCAATCTGATGATAATGTATCCACTAATAATTCGGATATTATTTCTCTAAATACAAACGATGCACAAATTTGGCCACCGGCACCTCAATGGTGGGTTCGTGGTGAAGAACAGGTTGAAGTCTATGTGATTACACGTGATTTGTTTGCTCTAGATAATTGGCAAAAATCCCATGGGTATGGAATAAAACAATCCCAACCAATTAATGGCCAATCATTTTCTGAAACCATCCCTTCATCAGGAATTATTGAGCATCGCAAACTCATTTTGCCTGCTAATGTCGTTCCTAAGTTACTCGGGATTGTGGGAGTCATGTCCATTTTTGAGGATCCTGGCTCCCCTGAACCTTTCTCAACTGAATCAATTGAGCCCCTCTCTGTGAGGACTGGTGAGTTGCATGGTGCAACGGATTCATGGTCTATGGGTGTAAATGGTTCTGGGGTAAAAGTGGCAGTTGTGGATTCAGGAATTGATTTTGCTCATCCTGATTTGAATGGAACTCAGGCTAGGGTTAATGACTCTAGCAACCCCTATGATGGCTGGCCAATAATGTGGGATCCACGTAGTGTTGATATTTGGCTGAAAGATGGTGATTCATATCCGTTGAATAGGGGTTCATACTATTCAGACACTTCAAATTTAGATAATGATTCTAACAATAATTCAGTCCTTGATTCAACTGGATTCATTGTTTCTGGTTTACTTCCTTCACTTTCGGGCACTTATCATTATGGTCTTCATCCTGATTCTCAATTGATTGTAAGGGCTGGTGGTGAAGTCAATATTTTGGTTGTTGATGATTTTACTGCTGGAATTTATGAAACAGTATATGTTGATTTTGACAGAGATGGAAATTTCAGCGAAGAAAAACCAATGCGCCGAGGCAGTGAAACCTCTGGTTTAGACACAGACGATGATGGGTTGTGGGACCAATCTGGTGGCCTTTTGTATTGGGTTAGTGATGGGGTAAATGGCGTTCCGTACAGCGCTTCTTATGCTGCAAGAGCTGGATTTCAAAACCGAATTTCTGGTTCTGGAAACTTGACATTATTCATGATTGACGACATAAATGACCCCGGTGGAAATCACGGTACACTTTGTGCATCAGCAGTTGCTGCCCAAGGGGAAATTGCAAATGGCAAGGTATTGGGGATGGCTCCTAATTCCGAATTAATTTCTGTTGCTGATTTTTATGCTGGCGGTTCTTTCCTCGATGCTTGGAGATTTCTAGCCGAAGGATATGATGGTGTAACAGATAGTGGGGACGAAGCTCAGATAGGTTCGTTTTCATTTGGCTGGTCGAATGTTCACAATGATGGTACTGACCAAATGTCACTGTATCTAGATTGGCTGACAAGAGTACACTCCAAGAACACAACTTTCCTCGTTGCAATGGGTAATGGCGGCCATGGATATGGAACTGCGGCCTCTCCTGGTGGTTCACATGGAATCATCTCAGTCGGTGCATTTTCTTCCCAAGCAGGTCAATCTCATGGCGGGACTTGGGGGGATGCGGCTCCTTGGTCTAATCGTGGACCAAATTCAGCAAGCCGACTAGACCCTGATATCGTAACAGTTGGCTGGTCGGCTACTGGAAACAGGGGTCTGAATGATGTAACCAATGCAAATTCTGCGTACAAAACTTGGGGGGGCACTTCACTTGCAACCCCCATAGCGGCAGGCTTAGTTGCATTGATTTACGATGCATGGATGCAGGAATATGGGGTGTATCCAGATTCTCAAACAGTCCGTGACCTGTTGATGTCAACAGCTGATGACCGTGGTTACGATCCATTAGTACAAGGTGGTGGGTTTGCAAATATCAGCAGAGCAGTATCAGTGATTCAAGGTGCAAATGGTTCAGCATGGGTTACCCCTGCCTCATGGATGGCTGGTTCAAATCATGGTGTTCACCGCGAAGCCAATACCAACATCCTATTTCCTGGGCAGTCTTCATGGGCGAACTTTACGGTTAATGGAACAGGT
>CBFHYB010000094.1:0-6183 GCA_965659915.1 Candidatus Thalassarchaeaceae archaeon | reverse complement strand
GGTAGCTGCTTTCACAAGTGGTGGCCCAGCAAGGAAGATCGTTCCGTTGTCTTTGACAATGATTGATTCATCACTCATTGCAGGCACATAAGCGCCACCCGCTGTACATGAACCAAGGACTGCTGAAATCTGAGGTATTCCTTTGCCACTCATTACTGCTTGATTGCGGAATATCCTGCCAAAGTGTTCTCTATCAGGGAATACCTCATCCTGTAATGGCAAATATGCGCCTCCTGAATCAACCAAATAGATACAAGGTAAACCGTTCTCTTCAGCAATACTTTGGGCGCGGATGTGTTTTTTTACCGTCATTGGATAGTACGAGCCGCCTTTCACCGTTGCGTCATTGGCTACGAACATACATTCACGGCCGTGAACCATTCCGATCCCAGTAATGATGCCCGCGCTGTGAGCGTTGCCATCATAAAGGCCGTTTGCTGCTAATTTACTCAATTCAAGAAAGGCGGTACCAGGATCACAAATAGCTTCAATTCGCTCTCTTGGCAACATTTTACCTCGGCTTCGGTGGCGTTCAACATATTTTCCACCACCCCCCTCCATAACGGCTTTCATACGGCCCTCCATTGCCGCCACAATTGCTCGATTATGTTCTAAATTTGTGGCATATTGTTTATCGCTAGTTCGCACCGAAGAAGGTAGTCTATCCATGTCGACCCATAGGGTCGAAATCAAACAGGTGTTTGAACGGTGCGGCTTCAAACACCCAACATAAGCCGTCCTAGGTCCCTAAGGCCCGGAGCGAGACCTACTGTCAAAAGCCCAAGAACAACCAATAATCGAAGATGAGATTGGCGTTTTTCCCATCGCCATTCAGCAAAGAACATTATGACCACCAAGGCTAAGGCCATTTTGACAACAAAAAATCCCCAACCGCCACCAGAACCACCTTCATCTCCACCAGCCAAACGCATTACCAAAGTTGACAGAACATGCTTTTCAGAATAGCCAAAAAAGTCAACACCTAACCATGATGCTAAACCATCTACAAGTTGACCATATACTGCCAACAATACAATGGGTGTTGCAAACGCAGCATTCTTGACTAGTTTTTCATTTTCTTCAAATTCTTTACCTTCGAGACTTTCCCACTCTTGGATGGTCATCCCCTCATCAAGCATGCCGGGTATTTTTCCTTCACTGATTAATTCCCTAAATGAATCCAATCCTCGACGTCGTAGGAACATTACAATGATGAAGGGGCAGCCAAGAATTGCAAATGCTGGCCAAATCGTTAATTCTCCGGCAACTAACTGTGTTTGGGCAAAACCCATCAAACTAACCGCGTTTAAGATACAAGCACCGATTCCAGCATACAGTAAAGAGCGCTCCAATTGATTCCAATTATTTAACCAGTTATTCCAACTGAATTCTTCAACTTCAAAGAAGAACCAAAAGAATCCTGGGATTAGGATTACTACAGCAATACCTCCCCCAACTGAAAAGTCATAAAATAGAATCAATTGACTAACTACCACTACCATCAATGGCAAAAATGTTAGGAACTTATCTTTTTCAGGACTGGATTCCATCTCCTTCAAAATTGGAACAAACATTCCAATAAGTAAAATCCAGCCAGCAGTTTGGAAATGAATAATTGGCGAAACAAACCAAGAATCAACATTATCTGCGAAAAGTCCTGCGTCCTCGTGTACTTCAACTAATACCGCCCATAATACCCAAGGTAGTAATGAGTAGAGCATTCTATCATCACTTGAAATCCCCCACTTTCGTATTAGCGCAGATAGACTGACAATGAAAGCCACTAGAAGAATACCATAAGCAACTGTGTCAACAGGGTTGTAACTTGAATCACCATCACCTTCGCCAATAATCGGCTGTACGATGTTTAAGTCAATAATATCCCATAAACCCCAAACATCAGCAAAAAAACCAAGCAGATAGCCGATTCCAGGTAACGCCATCCCCAAACCAATTATTGTGAATGCTACTAACTCATGATTGGCAAATTCAGAATCAGGTAATGAACGAGGAAAACTAACTTTTGGAGATGAATCTTTATCCTCATTCTCAACTCTGACTTCATCAGTCAAATCAGCATCTCCGGATGATTCAGATTCGTCCTCGTCAGCGCTCATTACACCGCCGAGTCGGCTCTATCAAAAGAGGTTCACTCTTCTTCGTCATGATCGTGGTCACAGTTTTCATCGTGGACATGTTCTTCTTCCTCTTCTTCTGCAGCCTCTCTGAATTGGTGTACATCTCTAAAGACGATTGTTTTAGCACCAACAGTGTCACGTAGTGAACGAATGAGTTGGAACTTTGCCATTCCCCATGATTGATCATATCCAAGGAACTCTGGAATTGTGATGGATACATCATCTCCGTCAAATTCTACTTCAAAGTCATCAGACCCTGTTGACATCTTTAGAAGAGTCATTACCATCTCATCCTTCTCTTCAACAACCTTAGTGATTCGGTAATTATAACGCAGTGATTTACCTGCTAATTCGTGATTGAAATCAATCCGTGCACGACCGGCGCGGAACATGACTAAGGTGCCTTTTCGACCACCGATTTCAACTGGGCCACCGACTTGTAGATTGTCAGGATCTCTTACTTGGCGAGCCAATTGTTGTGGCCCTAACATTTCAACAGCACCTGGGTCACGTTCACCATAGGCTTTGTCTGCTGGAATCTCAATATCGTAATCAGTTTCAACCTCAGCTTCTTCAAGGCTTTCTTCAAAACCTGGAATCAATGCTCCAGCACCGATAGTGATGCACAGAGGCTCATAATTTCTTGACTCTTCATGAACGTCATTTGACTTTGCAGTCTCCTCTCGAGTGGTCTCGATTAGTTTTCCTGAATCAACCTCATACAGGTCGTAATCTATGTACACAATCGAACCTTCTTCCATGAATACCACTTCAACCCCTAATGGGGCGAGCCGCCGACCGACTCCCCCTTTATGAGTGAAACGGTGAAATTATCCAATATCAGATGGAGGGAATCGTCTTACTGGGCCGCTGAATTGAGGTGACAGCGATTCCTATAGTTGAGAGGATAATGATTAGCCACCCAGCCCATACAAGATGGCTGCCAGAGAGATGGTAAACTGTTAATCGTACTCTATCAAGCCCAACGTCGTCACTATCTGAATCCATAATTCCAGATGCATTGCCTAATGCTTGTGTTTGTGACCAATCAAAGATAAACACAGTATCACCAGTCAAAGATGTGTACCTATCCACCTCACTACGAGGGAAACTGTTTGAACTATCAAACCTCAACATACCTGGATTAACAGTGTCCAGCAAAATACCCTGCTCATTGTATATGTCAATTTTAGCACCAAGGAAACCATCTCCAACTGAAAAACGCTCGTTGAATTCAGCATCATCAGGAGAAAGTACAGTCCATTCATCAAAAGTTAGCAGATACCCTTCATGAGAAACCTGTTGCCCTTGTACCAAGACTACTTGATGAGAAGGATCGGTTCTGTCAATTAGTGTAGTTGTGAATACATGGCCAACCAGTAACAATAGAATTCCCACATGTGCTGTATGTGCAAGCGCACTACGCATTTTTGCAGGGGAATATCCCTTTGCTGTTCGTTGATAGAGATCAATCGCAAGACGTATTATTGAAGGAATTGCTACGATTAAAATAGGTAATAACAACCATGCAACTTCACCTCGGTTTATTGTGTCACTAAACTGAGAACTGCTATCCCCAACGATAGGGATGTCAAGGAATACCCCTACAACAATTCCTGTGATAATAAAACCTAATAGAAGAAAAGGGACCATTTTTTCAGGTACTGTATCTTTCCACGAATATGTTGCTAAAGCAGAAGCGATTAACAAAATAAGTGGAGCACCGAACATCTCATGCATTGCTAGTGAAGTTCCATCAACACTAGCAACCAACAACATCCAAGTCAATGTGAAAAATGTTCCACCAATAACAATAGGTGCGAATAGCGATAGCCGAATTTGGGTTTTTCGAATTGAAAGTTCAGATATACGTTCCTTCAAAGTCTGTTCTTCTCCATCTTCAACATCTAGAACCAGTAACGGCCAAATGAAGATTAACAAGCCAATTCCAGCAGCATACACATCAATGAGATAAGCGTAAACCGAAGTTAAAATGACTACTATCCCAGCTACTGTCCAAATCATTTCTGACTCTTTATCTGAACTTGCTTTCAAAAGCATCAACAAGATGAGGAGAGTTGCAATCAATGGTTCATCTATGATTAATGATAACAATATCACAGCAGCCATTGAGACCGATTTCTCACGGTCAGCAAACAACTTCGAACCAGCTGGATCAGGTGGTAACATGATTGCCACCAATGGAGATGCTGCTGCTATGAGCAGAATGAATGTAGGCAGTCGCTCAATTAAACTTGATTCAGCCCCAAACATATCAACAGTAATTAGCCAAGATAAAGGTAATAGCAAAATCATCCATAATGAAAATCTAGAAGCAAATTGCAGATTTTCACCGCCGCCAATTCTAGCCTGCCGACTAACCATCACAGCCACAGTAATTGCCAAAATTGCTACCAATGAAATGAGGTACGTAATGACCTCTGTCCCACTTACTCCTGTGTTTTGTAAATCAATAATTCGCAAGATTGCAGAATCACTCTGAGACCCAATATCTTCTGAGACAAAGGCATGTACCGAAGCCCAAACACCATTGGCTCTAGTGACCATAGTAGCGTGGATAGAGAACCATCCAGGAAGGATTGCTAAGGGAAGGACAAAGCCACTATTTTTACCACCAGGAGTCACACGCAAATGAAGCAAAAGAAGGAGGCAAAGCCAGGGTAAAAGAGAGGCTGTTTCAACTGGGTCCCAAGCCCAATACCCACCCCAATCAAGCACTGTGTAAGCCCAAAGCCCACCGAGCCCCACACCAATCGTACCTACTACCAATGCAACTCTTGCTGGAGGTAGTACCATCTCACGAAGTTGAGATTCCTCGACTTTATCGTTACTAAGAACTGTGGCTAGCGCCTTCAGCATCACAACCATACAAAGTGAGTAAAACAGGAAAACTAGTGGCGGATGAAAGACCATCAAATCAGTTTGCAATAGTGGATTTAATTCACCTCTCCAACTACTTTGAGCAAGCCTGAATGGTCGCATCATCATAGCAATGGAGAAAAGTGTCAGAACAGCGCCATTGACTAATTTACGGAATAGAACTGAACTCTCATCCCTCCCTGAACCTTGGAAAGCGAGTCCACAGATTCCCAATAAGCCGGCCCAAAGAAGAGTTGGCCCTTCCCGACTAGCCCAAACTGCACTGATACGATAGGCGATTGGCATCTCACTACCACCGTAAAGACGAACCAAATCATAGTTTGTTGAATCACTGATAAACAGCCAACTAAGAGCAATAAATGGTAAAATTTGGATTGATGTGATGAGCCGTGGAAACCACAATGATTGCTCCGCAGACAGATTTTTCCACGGTATCGAGATACCGGCTATGGAAACGGCGATTGCTAACCAAAGAAGCCACTGCACGAACTTAGCGAGTAGCCATCAACTGATGGCAATTTCGGCCACAAGGACTGAATGATTGTTGTGATTACCAGCCATAGTATTTAGCGCGGCTATATCCAAATGCCAACATCGCTGGAACTATTTTCTTAAAGTATAGACTTGGCCTTCTAACTAGTAGGCGAATTCCAACCATCGCCTTTCCTGATATTCCCATAGAAGACATTTCTTCAGGGAAACATTTGCCCATCACCGACATATCCGAATCACTGAGTGAATACAGGGCTGTTTTCCCTCTCAGTATTTTTCCATAAGGTGGGAACTCTGTTTTCCATCTAGTTGAATAAATGGCTAACTTCGCAGCAGATACATCTCCAGCAGCAATCGCTTCAGCGGCTGTCTGTGCAGCAAATGATGCTGATTTCAAAGCCAAGTGAGAACCACCTTCAAACAGAGGTGAAGTGAAACCAGCAGCATCACCGATCAGCATTATTCCATCAGTATGGGTGACTTCATGTGGCCCGGAAATTGGAATCGTTCCACCAAAACCTCGTAGTTTCATCCCTTCTTTCCGCCAAGGCGGATTGATCATTTCTAATCCTTTGAATTCACCATTTTCTATGAATTGGTCAAGTGCCTTTACGGCTCCCTTTTTATTTTCAGTAACTAACCCAATGTTAGC
>CBFHYB010000093.1:0-6288 GCA_965659915.1 Candidatus Thalassarchaeaceae archaeon | reverse complement strand
GATATCTCGGGGCACGCACTAGGAAGCGACCAGTCGCCCTTACTATCATGGACCCATGCCACATCATCAAGTGTGGATGGATGGAGACTTTTCATCTACAATGATAGCGATGATGTAAGAGATGGATACCAGATATTTGACAGTAGGATGGATACTGGATTTGACCTAACAAATATGACATGGACCCCTGGATTTAACTTCGCTAGCGATTCAAATCAACGTTGGTTTGTCCAAACCATCAAGGATGACATCTATGGAAACAGAAGCAGTAGTTTCACCTTTGATGTACCTAATGCACTAGGCTCAGAAGTAAACTCTACAGATGCTCGTTTGAGAGTTATTGAAGGAGGGGCTTTGACTAGTTTATCTCTACCAATGTCCTTCGCTGATACTATGCTCAATTCTTGGCAACCAAACAGCAATACAGGAAATAGTCAGGTACTTTCAGTTGGCAGAAGCCCTTCCACATTCAGTACTAGCCATAAATCTTGGAGTGTGATGAGAATTGATATGTCCTCGTTGCCAATCCCTAACCCATGGGAAGTCATTACTGCTGAGGTAGAAATGTATTGCAACAGCTGTTCACCAACTTCATCCAATTCAATGACTATGACTGTTCACCCACTACTTGCTAATTTCACAGAATCGCAAGCCACGTATAACAATCTGAATGCAACAATCCCGTGGCCTAATCCCTCTATTGGAGGAGTTGTTGACTCCGTGACTGTTTACGGCTCTGGATGGTATTCATGGAATGTCACCCAACTAATGCAAGCTGCCCGTATTCGCGGTGACGATACGTTACTACTTGCATTCACTGGAAGCAGCACTTCAAACACCATCGTTAAACAATTCCACAGTTCAGAATACACGGTAGATAGAGACCTACGTCCGGTACTCAATATCACTCACCGTATTGGAACTCAATGGCTACCTGCAGATGCAACTAACCCCGTCCCTTCAATCACCTCAACCTTATGGCAAATCGGCGCTGAAAGGCCCTCTGCAAGAGACCCTGTGACTCTACAATGGTCACACCCAGCCCCTTCAAACGTGAGTGCGTGGCAAGTACAATTGAGTTCACACACAAGTTTCGTGGCAAGCACCACCAACACTCTTGACTCGAGCAATTCACTAAGCTATGACGGGAGTTTTGGTACTAATCCACTCTCATATACAATTGATGTTCAAGGAGATTTACCACCCGGATGGACTGGTTGGATTGATGCTTGGCTACATTGGAGAGTGCGGCCAATAATAGGTGATTACGTAGGAACTTGGACTGATGGTGGTGAATTCAGAGTTCCTGCTGACCAAGGTAGTGATGACGGACTTGGTAACCACACTGTATCAATGAGCCGCGGTTCTGTGTTCTCCTCAAGTGGATATTTACCAACGGTCCCAGATACTTGGATTGACTCAACTCCTAATGCGGGTACTAACACCCCTCAAGGAAGTAACTCAACACTTGCGGTTGGCAACTCACCATTCCAATCAGGTCAAGATTCTGTAGCATTGATTCAATTTGATCTCGGGGAATTACCATTCCCACCTAATATGCTCGCAACTACTGTTTCTCTGAAGAT
This sequence comes from Candidatus Thalassarchaeaceae archaeon, assembly GCA_965659915.1. Lineage (GTDB taxonomy): Archaea > Thermoplasmatota > Poseidoniia > Poseidoniales > Thalassarchaeaceae > MGIIb-Q1. The sequence continues at coordinate 4,702 of CBFHYB010000093.1, read as the reverse complement.
GTACCGCTCCGGATATTCTACATCTGGAACCGCAACTGTTGGGGTACACGAATGTAATTCATTCTCGGAAACGGATACCTGGAATTCGTTCTCACTCGCAACTAATTGTAACTCAACAGCGGCATCAACCCTCAGCCAATCAGTAGGTGGGTTTGGCGGTGTTTGGTACGATTGGGATGTTACTACACTAGTGCAAGCAGCAGGCCATAATGGCACTGTTTCAATGGCAATCAAAGCACCGAATTACTCTGGATATCTACAATTCACATCTTCTGAAGCAAGTGCTAGTGCTTATCGGCCACAACTTGTAATTGGTTATGTTGACAACCAAAATGGAACAGCACCACCTGGAACCCCGGTTCTATCATGGCCAACAGACCAACAGGTAATCTACTCGGTTTCACAATACGATGATTTCCTACTTGATGCGTTAGTAAAGCCGAATCTAACATGGAATCATGCAGGTGATACTACCGGATACATTGTTAGAATGTGGAACGCAACTGATTCCAATATGTTCTATTCATGGAACGCAACCAGCAATCAAGGATTATTCTCTACCCCCACAACTATTGCTACCTTCACCCCTGGATGGGACTTAGAAGAAGGTGGTGTATACTATTGGAATATTCAAGGTATTAACGGCTCTATTTTAGGACCGCGCTCATCAACTTGGGCATTTGGAATTGGAGACCCGAATACTCAGTTTTCAGGAAACAATATTTGGAACATGGATTATCAAGAAGGAAATGATGTTGAAGAATTCAACCATCCAACGGTTGATGACACATACATAAGCGAAGGTAACCCTTCTACGAACTACCAAACCGATGCACTGAAAATTGGAGAAGGTTGCACAGGTGGACCAACTAGTAATGAGAAATGTATTGGAATAATTCAAATAGACCTCAGCCAAGTACCACTTACTGGAGACTCCAGAGCTCATTCTGGTAGACTGGCAATATGGCTTGAATCGGTATCAGCCCCAACCTCGGGTTGGATGGATATTACCGCTTATGCTTTGCTAAATAGCAACTTCCGCGAGGACCAAGCAAATTGGAATCAAGCATCACTTGGTAACAACTGGACATCTGCTGGAATTGGTGCTGGAAGTGACCGAAGCACAATTGCTCTAGGAACTGTTAGAATAATGGCAACCTCACAAGCAGGTTGGTTCTATGTCGATATCAGTGGTGCTCTAGCCGCAAATGTCAATGAGACATTCTCGGTTGTTTTGATTGGTACACCACAACCGGTATCCCAAGGAACATCTCAAATGACTGCAACTTTTTCCAACAGTGAAGCCGCGAATGTTGGTCACCGACCAACTCTTTCCTTCAATTACACAAATGTATTTGACATTTCACTCACAGGTGCTGGAACTACTACCTCGGACACACCAGTACAGATATCCGCAACTTTACTTGATGTTGACAATCAAATAATCAGTGGAGATGTCGAATGGACTACTTCAAACGGCATCATAAATAGTACTGGATTCTTTACCCCTGATCAAAGTGGGAATGTGACAATATCTGTCCGCTTTGGTAGAGTAATTGTAACCCACACAATCATTGTCCAACCAGGAATTCCGACCACCCTAATTGGAGGGCCAATGGCCTCTACGATAACCAGTGATGAGTCTGTTTCAATGTGGTTCAATGTGCTTGATGCGAATAGCAATTTAGTTCCAGGAGTCGCACTATCATTTACTGTAACGAATGGTTCAATCGCCGAAGGAAATTCACATACAACTCCGTTAGGAGCCATTACCTATATGCCTTGGAACATAGGAATACAGTGGGTCAATGTTACTTGGAGCGGGGGCTCATTATCCCTACAAATCATGGTTACCGAAGGATTACCAGATTACATTGTGATGACTGGTTTCCCTTCTATCCCTGCTGGTGAAACTCGAGATTTCAATTGGACTGCCTATGATGCACATAATAATCCAGTCACACCATATCGACTCTTGTCGGTTAACTGGACAGTTGAGGATGGTAATATTACTCAAGTTGGTGAATACACTGCTGATAAAGTTGGATTTTGGAATCTGACATTTACAACCGGTTATGGACTATCAATGGTACAGACTATTGAAACCACACATGGTGCGATTTTTGACCTTGAAGTAACTCCAACTACATATTCATTAACAGCAGATGAAGATTTGACAATTGATACAGTTAGAATTGATATTCGTGGAAATCGGTTGAATATCACTCTACCAGCAACTGCTTGGGTGATATCTGATGGTACCCTGTTCGAAGAGGACCCAGTTCGCTGGAGTCCAATCAGTGCAGCCACACAGACAATTGATGCTACTTTAGAAGGTATCACAACTAGAATAATCATTTCAGTAACACACGGAGAAGCAGTTGGAATTGACATAAGAATTGGCAGTAGTGAGATTGTTATGTCAGGAGATTCTGTATCGATTGATGCATTCAATTATGATCAACATGGAAACGAGTGGATTGGCGCTATTGATGTTTGGGAAATAGATGAATCTATGGCCGACCAGAGTTGGTTGATAGGCTCACTTGCATATGCCGAATTTGAAGCAGTTACAGTTGGCTCATGGACCGTTACTGCAACTTACATGCATAATGGAGTTACTGCAATGACTGATTCACAATTGTTCACAGTTGAGGAAGGACCACTAGCTAGCATTGTACTTTCTGGACATGGAACTCAAATGACTGCAGATGAAACCTTGGCATTGAATCCAATTAGTAGGGACCAAAACGAAAATCTGTTGGAATCAGATGTATTAAGTTGGTTCATTTGGGATGCAAATAGCCCAACTACGCAACCACCTTCCTGTATTAACTGGGGCAATGAATTAACTGACACCTTACGAAGTAACGGCTACAACTGGGATGCTTCTGTAGAAGGAACCTGGAAAATATGTGCTATATCAGGGCCATATCAAACCGTTGTGGAGGTCACAGTAAGCCATGGAGAGGCTGCAGTACTATACAAGAATCCAACTGCTAATACATTAGTAGCAGGTGCTACAATTTCAATTGAATTATCTGCTGCAGACTCAGATGGAAATGTCTTCGCAATAGATGTTGATTGGTCAGGTAGCCCAGCAACCGACTTCACCGACGAAGAAGAAGTCGGAGAATATTCATGGCACGGCACTTCAATGGGCAATTATAGCCTAGAGTATTCATACGCAGATTTGAGCGGAATATGGGAAGTTACTGTTACTCCATCAACTCTTGAAACTCTAGAGATGACTATCAGCCCGAGCACAAATGTTCGCCAACAAGAAACCATTACTATCGATGTACGGGCGTTTGATGCATTTGGAAATGAGATTGAGGTTCCAAGCGAAGCAACTGTCTATCACGGTGGAGAACTCCACGTCACCACTAAGATTTCCAATTCTCAATGGCAAATCTACATGCTTGATGAAGGGCAATCAGAAATTACTGTTGTCGCACAGGAAAAGTATGATTCAGAGTTTGTCCAAGTTGCACAGACTATGTTTGGATTCTTTGAGGCTGGTGGAACTCTGTACTATATTGGTGCTGGACTTTTGGCATTGGTCGTGGTTGGAGTAATTGCCACTCTAGTTGTGCTACTAAGGAGAGCTGGGGCTGATGATGAGGATGACGATGAATTCTATGAAGAATATGAGAGTTATGACAACATTAGTGAAGGTGAATACGACGAACCTGAAACCCTTTCTGACGATTATGTAGAGGAAGAAATACAATCAGAATCTGATGGTGGAGAAAGTGATCCAAATATATCAGTAGATGATGATGGCACAGAATGGTGGGAAGATGAGCAAGGCGTCTGGTGGTATCGTTCTGTTGACATGGACGACTGGGAAGTTTGGGAAGATTAAGTAGAAAACTACCTAACATCATTTACCAAACAAGGTGTCTCCTAAAGGAGACACCTTCTGCAACAAACCGGGGGATATTTGATGAATGAAGGCGTGCCTCATAGGTGAGGCGATGCCATGTTCCGCAACCCTCTGATATCCCTGATGATTGCAATCATCGTGGTTAGCCCATGGGCAATTGCCATCCAAAATAACGATTTAATCGATAATAATGAGGATTTTAATTCTTCAACACCCCCTTCTCCAAACGATGATGACTACACAGATTTTGGCAACGGCTCCGCAGGAAATTCTTACTGGGTAGGAAGTTCAGGAAATCATGGGATTCAAGATACTTGGTTGAGTGCAGCACAACCATCCAACAATTACGGCAGTGACAGCGAATTGAAAGCTGGCTTCTCAGCAAATGCTAGCAGTCGCTGGAATACACTATTTGGAATTGAATTATCTCAAGCCGGAATGTTCACCAATGTGACAATACAATCTGCAACTTTGGCACTGGATGTCAAACAGTTTAGTGGCCAGCCAGAAATCCGAAGTTGGGTAGTATATGATGAGGACTGGGATGCAGACACCACTGATTGGAATTCTTGGACAGTTGGAGGAGCACTTGGAAACGATGATTCAGGTGGTCTGATGGACGAGGTGACAATAACGTCTCAAGGATGGATTGAGATTGATGTTACAAGGTCTGTTGAAGTTGCTTATGAACGATACATCAATGGAAATGACCCCTCTGCATCTGTACTCTTAACCGGGCCAGCATGGGGTGAAGAATGGGCAACCTTCCATTCAAGTGAGTATGTTTTCTCATCTGAAAGACCTCGCCTCAAT
>CBFHYB010000092.1:4177-6383 GCA_965659915.1 Candidatus Thalassarchaeaceae archaeon | reverse complement strand
CATTTTTCCAACTTCTGATTGAGCACACGGGATGCTCTTATCACTAACTGCTTAGCACTGACACTATTTCAAAGGTGCCAATTCAACTCAGATTCTTCTGCGAAGCGCTTCCATCATCTGGTCAGCCTCACCGAGTTTACCGAGGCAGGTGTCAATATCACCCTTGTCAAGTGCTGCAACTGCTTCACCAATCGTTGCTTCGCAAGCGTTTCTTTCAGCATCTTTGACCTTGATTCCAGCCGCTTCCAAACGGTCACGGACCCCTCGCCATTCACCTTGTAAGAATTCTAGTAACTCAGTCGCTTCACCTGTTTGTGCGCTTTCAGCATCAAGTTCTCTTGTGATATTCTCTAACAGCATTGCCGCATGTGACCATTGCTTGTCTTTGCGGGCATCACCAACTTCTGCCAATCGTGTATCCCACTCTTTTGCATCAGCCCAATCGCTCCACTGAGCGACTAATTTCTTGCGCTGCCGCCATGCTTTCTGTACCTCAACCATCGCTTCAGCCTCTCGTGTAACCTCACGAATAACCGAGTCAGCCATACCTCTTGCAAGGGAGAAGTCACCCTCTTTCAGCGCTTTGTTAGCTTGTTCCAGTCTAGCGGCAAAGTCAGTGTCATCGATTCCGCTAGCCGCCTTAACAGCCCGCCATGCTTCCTCAACGACTTCCTCTGCTCCAGTCTCGGTTTCACCGAGGTTTTCTACATGCTCTGGAACAGCCATCACCAATCCTGCCGCTTCTGCTGGCGCTTCCCTATCTAGGGCCTCTTCGGCATTTTTCACACTGTTAAAGAGTGGATCATATTGTACGCCCTCACAACCAGACAGTGCTCTCTTTGCATCTGATATTGCGGTTTCTGCTTGAGCCCAGAACTCAATAATTTCTCCAGCATGAGTCTTGGCTTTTCGGAACAACATTTCCGCTTCTCTTAGTGAACCGAGTTCCATTTCCCTGTCACCTTGAGTTAAGAGTCGCATTGCTTTTTTGGCAGTTGGTGCAACATCATCTGCTTCCGAAACTGCTCTTGCAGCATCATCGCGAATATCAGTAATATCGCTAGACATTGCCAATGTCCGCTCAATATCATCTTCTGCTAGATGCATAATGGTCATCGCTTCATCAGGGTCTGTATAACCCGCCTCAGTTGCATTTTGTAGTAATGAGGCGGCTTGGTCAACTTGTATGCCTTGAGCCCGTAATTCTAGAATACGCAATTCAAGCGTATCTCTTAACCGCTTGAATTTCTTACGTGCATCCCGGTCTGGGTCCTTACCAAATATGTCAAACAGTGCAACCCCGAAAGCGAGTACACAGATTCCGGATGATGCAATCATCACAACACCTTCTGAAGGGTTTGACAACAGTAGTGCAGTGGCGGATGTAGCTCCTAGGAGTTGTACTAAACCTCGGAACCTAACTGCCTGTAGCGTGCCTGTTAGAACACTAGTGGAAAAGAGGTAACATGACAATCCAACCAACCCTAGCATAGCATGACCTAACCTAACACTAGTCCCAAGTTCAGTGTCAAAAGAAGTGACTCCAAGCAATAGCATTGGAGCCCATGCTGCGGCCGAAAGTGAACCCAATCTTGAGCGATGTTTTGCCCCAAAATCAACAAAGTCCTGCATTGCTAAAGCCAAAACCATCAGGATAAGTCCAGGCCCAAATCTAGGCATGAATTCTGCTCTGCCATCAATACCTGGCCAAACATACCATGCAGCAGCCATCACCAATGAAATCGCTGAAACTATACCTAGAGTTTCTAATCTATTACGCTGCAGTGCTAATGATTTAGAGAGTATAGAGTCAACGTCCTCAACCCCCTCAACCTCTGACATCGCTTCGCGACGGCCGCTTCGTTCTCAATAAGGTGCTCCCTTCTTGGGTTGGAAAAATAGGGGGGAAACACATATCAGAAAGGAGTATTATCTCTTTCTGGCCTATTTCTGTACATCAAAAATCCGAAAAGTGAGAGTAAAATGACAGCAATGATTTCGTCTGCCTTCTCAGCCCATGGTGATTTAGGAGATATATCACTTTCAATTGTGAAAGTACCTCCTTCTCCAGTAACTTGGTCAGTCCAAGTAACTTCTACACTAATTTCTCCTCGCTTAAACTCACTTACATCTAAAGGCAGAATTACCGTTGCTGGTCTATCAGCAGTTGCCTCACCTGAATCCCATTCTCTACTACATTGCTCAT
>CBFHYB010000092.1:0-4080 GCA_965659915.1 Candidatus Thalassarchaeaceae archaeon | reverse complement strand
ATGGTAACAGGCAGTCACTTTTGCATTGGTTGAACCGATGTTGACAATTGTAACTGAGATCAATCCTGATTCTCCGATGAATGGTGTTCCATTTACATTGATTTCAACGCCACTGATAGATGCTGGGACTTGTGGTTCAACTACTGGATTGGAGATTACCTCACGAATATTCCCAGAACCGTCCATCGCGTACAATTTTAATTCGTGAGTTCCAACATTCATTTGAGGAAGTTGGAAAATCCTTGCCTCATCCCATGTACCATTTGTAAGTACTGGGAAATTATCTAAGAAAATCGCCCATACTGTATTTTCAATGGCATCAATATCATCAAATGAGCGAGTTAGATTCAATATAATTTCACTTTCACCCATAGCTGGATTTAGCGGCCCAATTGGATTTCCATCAACCATCACTTCTGCAGTGATGGTCGGAGGGGTACCATCTAGCATAGTGATATTCCAACTTGTAACATTACTATTTCCTGCCCCATCAATCAACTCCATTTCTAATGAATAGACAGTTAATTCACGTTGTAAATGTCGTTCCTCAACCGACATATGCATCCAATTCACTTCGTTTCCTTGGTTGAATTGGTCTGCAAACCCAATATCATGTTGCTCCCAACCTTCTGATTTATTTGAGCGCCAAATTACATTGACACCCGCTCCAGAGTCATCTTCGGTTTCAGCAATCACAGTAAGAAGAGAGCCAGCCCTGACCTCAAATTCACCAACTTCTCCCAAGTAGTGAAAGTAAGGAGGAATCTGTCCTCCGGCCTCTTCTGTAGCGTTGATGTTAGCCATGGGCACTTCGCCATCGACATACAAATCAATCCACCAATTGGAACTCGCTCCATCCCAGTCACTACAAGTCAGTGTCGCATTCACCACATTGCTGTGTGAATAATTTGCACTTTCTGGAATAAATGTGAATGATTCATTATCTGATTCAGCTTGACTTTCTCCACTTTTTCTCAATTCCCAATGACTTGATAATTCTGACATTCCTGAATCACTGCATTCACTTGTCAATGTGACATTTCCGCTCAATGGTATTGCTAAACCAGGGCGCTCTTCCAAATGGCCATTGGCTATTGGCGCTTGATTAGGTCCTACGGTGACAGTCCACATGCCGACAGTTGGTGAAAGAGAGCGGTTCACCGTGAATGTTGATTGATTTCCTGTAAGCAGATCAATTTGTGGGCTGTATCTAACTTCCCACCCTGATGGCAGATTAACTGTAATAGGGATCGATTCTAAAGCATCACCACGAACAGGGAACCAGAAAATTCGGCTACTACCAAACGCAGCCTCGCCTTGCAACGCAGCTGTTTCATTCCAACCATAGTAGCCAGCCCCAATACTTTCATTTTGAGTCACAGAAAAATCACTTCGATTTACAAGCCCGTTCAGTGGTTGTTCATCAAACAGGAAAAGATGATTACTTTCAACCCACATATTTTCTCCATGAAACATCGAAAATCCGGCCTGTTCACCGAAACCAAGGTTGCCATCACGGTTACCAAACCAACGGTCTATTTGCCCGATTAGTCCCAGAGAACGGTCAGGGATGTGTGGTGAACCAAAGTCGGTGGGTATGGTAAAACTCGCTTCCCAAGTTAAGTTGAACGTCTCTCCTTTTTCCGGAGCGGTCGTCATGTTTAGGTACGCATGTCCTTCCCATTTCGGACTTGGTGCCTCATCTTGATTTGTTAGTAGGCTAGTAATGTTCAGTTGGGCTGAATCATTACTTGTGATTGGCTGCCCAATTCGGATCCCACCTTCTGAGTTGTAGATGCGCCATTCACCTTCTGCGGTTCTTGGTATATTTTCATCGACTTCTCCACTCCATTCAACTAACTCCCAATAACCAGATGGTTGATGTTCAATACGCAGTATTCCTGTGTCGCTTGCATTTTCAGGCCAACCAAAAATTCGCATTGTTCCATTATCTGAAATTGCTATGGAATCCTCTCCACTCCAACTAATCAACGACGCATCGTTCTCAGTTGTTGCTGAAATCCAGCCTGAACCGCCATTTGGCACAGCCAAAGTGGCGTTACCCGATGCATTGAGAGTTGTTTGTAACTCTTCAGTATGACCGATTAGAGTTAGTGTAATATCACTTCCAGCAGTGCCTGAAATGTTGAGAGTTCCATCCAATGGAATCAGTGCAACATCGGTTTCAAAAACATCATCAGCGAATAGGGAAACGAATCCCATTCCACTTGCATAATTGGAATGGGTGATCAAGATTCTCACGGGGCCTGCAGACAGATTATCAAACACCAATCTACTACCTGGCAAGGTTTCAGGCCCTGCAACAGTCAAACCAGTCCAAGCGTCAGTAACCGTAACTACTGCACCTGAAAGTGGAAGTCCATTATTATCTAGAACAATTATGTCAAGAGAGGCAGATGAGGTTGACCATGTTCTATTCTCTTGGTTCTCAAGAGTGGTTGGGTAAGTGAAAATAGTTACACTTAGAATGAATACAAGTAGTAATGCAATCCGGCGCAATTTATCACTCACCCCGATCGTCAAGGATTAGAGTTGACCCATCTAAATCAGGGTTGAGTGGAATCACTTTATTTGCAAGATTTGTAGTGATTTTCTGTTGTACATTGGCAGGTGTTTGAACCAAAATAAATCCACCCCCACCCGCTCCCAGCAACTTCCCACCGGTGCAACCAAGTGCTATCAATTGGTCATATAATCCATCTATTTCAGGGTTGGAAATACCATCTGCTAATGTTCTCTTCAATTCCCAAGTGTTGCCAAGAAGTTCACCAACCGCAGAAAAATCTCCCGTTTCAATTAGACCGGACACTTGTGTTGCTTGTGCGCGCATAGCCTCAAGTTGCTCCATTTTTGATGCTGTGTTTCGGCTTTGCTGTTCAAGAATTGAAGATGCTTTACGCGTTAAACCAGTCCACACCAAACAAAAATTACTGCCTAAGCTAGAACTTGCTGTGGAGTCAAGTGCGATAACATCAACCGAGTCATCTGAATTAAATCGAATTTGATTCAATCCTCCAAAAGCGGCTGCATATTGGTCCTGTTTTCCAATAGGTTGCCCCAACACTTCAATCTCAATCTTGCAAGCCTCTTCTGCTAATTGTTTAGCAGTAACCTCCCGACCCGCATATGCGTGTAAAGCATGGAGTAACCCAACAGTTACTGATGAAGAAGAGCCAAGTCCAGTACCTTGACCGGGAATATCTGCGATAGTGGTAATTTCAATTCCAGAAGTAACGCCAGTAAGACGCATTGCTTCTCTAACTAATTCGTGTTTTAGTTCCTCAAAATCATCAACATTTTCAGTTTGGCTATATGAGACTCTAACCGCATTGTCAAAACGCTTGTTCACCGTGACATAGATGTAGGCATCTAGTGCCACCGAGGTAACCAATCCACCTTCATCGCTGTTTTTGTAAAACGCTGGCAAGTCAGTACCACCGCCACAAAACGAAACCCTAACGGGAGTTCTCACTATGAGCATTGGATGGGGCCACACAAACGGCCCTCTTAACTGCTTAGTTTAGGTGGCAGATGGTGGTTTCATCGGTCGCAATCAATATGGGTGTGGTGCGACCCGCTTTAGCAGGCGAAGGAGATGGCGGACGACCTCATCACCATGGATGACTTGACAAATGAGCAGATTGAAGCACTCCTAAAAGATGCTGAAAAACTGCTCCCGGCAGCGAAAGGAGACGTCTATTTACCGTTGCTAGAAGGCAAACTGCTCGGCAATATGTTCTTTGAACCAAGCACTCGTACAAGGATGTCATTCGAGACAGCAATGAAGCGTCTCGGCGGCAATGTTGTCAATCTCGGCGCCCTCGCCTCGTCGTCAGTTACCAAGGGCGAGACGCTTTTTGACACAATGAAGATGGTTGACGGCTATTGTGACGTTGCGGTTCTACGTCATCCGCGCCAAGGAGCGGCCCAATATGCAGCCGACGCTTGCGATATTCCAATCCTAAATGGTGGCGATGGTGCAGGCCATCATCCCACTCAAACTCTGCTTGATTTGTTCACCATAAAACAAGCCCACGGGAAACTAAATCTCAACGTAGT
>CBFHYB010000091.1:0-6522 GCA_965659915.1 Candidatus Thalassarchaeaceae archaeon | reverse complement strand
ATCGTAGTTGGTGGCTGTTGCATTCATGCACCCTAGCACGGGTGGTGGCGGATATACGCACAAACCGTCATCCACTGTCGCATTCTCATCGTAGTTGGTGGCTGTTGCATTCATGCACCCTAGCACGGGTGGTGGCGGATATACGCACAAACCGTCATCCACAGTTGCGCTCTCATCGTAATTGGTCGCTTCGGAATCCATGCAACCCGGCACCGGTGGTGGAGGATATTCACACGAACCGTCATCCACAGTTGCGTTTTCATCGTAATTGGTCGCGTTGGAATCCATGCAACCTGGCACCGGCGGTGGAGGGTATTCACACGAACCGTCATCCACAGTTGCGTTCTCATCGTAATTGGTCGCGTTGGTATCAGTGCACCCCTCGATATCCACCGGCTGGTTGAATGCCCAGTCGAATGCAGCGTTGATCAACGAACCATCAGTGAATGTTGGTCCGTGGCCGATTCCAGACAACCTCCAATGTGTTACTCTGTTCCCCTGTTCACAATCGAGATGTTGAAGTTGAGTTGTTTCATTGTTACCGTCTCCATCCACTAGATCCAATGTACCCATCTGGGTTGATGTGGCATCACACCCAGAGCGGTCGGCCCAGTATACAGCACCATCAGGGGAAGAGGCATATGGCTCTCCCCATATCTCTCCGCCGTTGTAACCGATGGTTCCGTCATCGGTTCCGTGGACGTTGACAATATTTGGATATCCTGTAAGATCACAATCGTTGAAATCGCCGTATGTGGCGCCAGCAAAATTGATGATAGTGTGCAGTATATTCCCAGCATCGCACGCCATCCTGTGCGACATAAAGCCGCCGTTTGAGTGGCCGATGAGCATCACTCGATTCTGGTCCGCTCCATGATCGGCTATTGCAGTGGAAATGAGTGATGAGAGGTAACTCACATCATCGATATTCTGGTTGTAGAAATCGCAACAAGCTGGGGGGCCGTTCCAAAAGTAATAGCCGTCAGGGTTCTCAGTTCCGTACGGCGTCAGAAGAAGATGTCTGTTATCATCGACACTGTTGACTCCTTGGAAATAGCCGTATACATACCCAGGATATTCAGAAAATCCATGCAAGGCAACGACGAGCGGTAGAGTTTCATTCTCTCCGATATCTCCGGGAATCCTCAACTCCGCTTGCCTGTCTGAGGGCCCAATTGATACTACGGTTTGTTCGGATTGGCGCGCCTGGGCGGCTGTGTCAGGGTCCTCGAGATTAAGTACGCTGGACGGAGTGAACGACAGGATACTGAACAGCACCAAAATGGTCAACAGCATCTTCAGACGGCAAGTTCTCATTGACATTCGCTGATGCTCTAGAGGTGTTAATGTTTCTAAAGTTCGTGATTCCCATCTTCAGAGCAGAACCTTGTGAGTCTGGAATTTTGTTGGTTATGGTCATAAGGCGATCATGACAATCAAAGTAATCACCGAGAAAAATGCATATATCCACCCCAACGCGAGGCCGGCCTTCTCCCTCGGTGACTTCTCCTTCTCGTCCGGACTTTCATCTTTCTCGGCCCGGCTAACCTCCTTTCCTCCGGCTCCACGAATTACCACCATTGGTGTATCATCATCTGAGGGCATGATACTTGATGGATTAGGATGGTTAATGTTCTTTATCGACGCTTGTGGCTCAGTATTCATTCTTCTTCATCCTCTTCAGTCAACCTACTACAATACCAAATGGTAATCACTGCCACTAGAGACCCGAGCATGTTGGAAATTAAATCCAAGCTCGTGTTAACATACCCACCGAGATCAATATCAGCGAGCATCATCGTTGGCGGGAACTCAATAATTTCGTTAATAGAACCCAATCCCATTCCAGCAGCCCAGCACAAAAGCAACATTCCGAAAGTAGGTTGCAGGGTAGCGCCAACTCTCTTGAATCCCACAGCGAGCCCTTGCCAACAAACCCATGTGGTGACACCAAAACCGTAGGCGTGCACAATATTGTCGTACTTCAGATAGTCAGGAATCAACCACCAACTATAGAGAACTGGTATATCACCCTCAATCGGCCAGGTTGCCGGAACCGGAATTAGGCCCCCTGCCATGTGTATTACGCACCAACCTGAAAGCGCCCAAATTGTTGCATTGTTTAATCTCACACAATGGTGGATGTATCCAATAATGACAAACACGATACCCATCATTATCGCGTTGACGAAGAACCAGTCGTTACCACTGGAAAGTGAGATTATTGCCGCAGCCAAAAGAAATGTGATTGTTAGCCCGCTTGCGGCCTTCACCTGAGGATTCCAAAAGGGTTCATCATGCTCATATTCTTCACAAAACTTGGCCATTTCCACTCTAATTTACCTCCTGCTTTGCTAGATTGCACAATCCAATGAAGCAATTAGTTTTGGGCGGCCATGGTGGCAAAATAGGGGATACTTGTGCATTTACCTCAAACATTAGTTACTTAGTTTGAAATAGGACCGATGTGAATGAATTATTGTGGGCGAGCAAAAGAAGAAGCGTGGCCTCTTTCGTTCATTCCTCTCTGGTTTAGGGAGATTTGGATGGTGGACAACGAAGAACACTGCTAAGGTGGTGGTCAAAGGCGGTTATATTACGATAAGAACAGGAGGTAAGGCTGTAATATTTGCAGCACGAAACGCATTCCCAAGTTATGAGGGCGAGTCACGGAAGGAATATAGGATTAGAATGGGGAAATTGGGATTTCATGTCTCTCTACTAACTGGAGAAATTGTTGCCATGTACTGTGGAGCCGATGGGGTAGCAAAGTTCCTCCGGACTATCGATTATATTGATACAGGAGTTTCCATAGCAACCACAATTAATCATTTCACAGAAGAAACGGAAGCAACTCAAATTGGCTTGAACACCCTTCCACCACCTATGTTGAACGCGCCTTTACCAAATAGGATTCCTAACCAATAACTTCAGTAGAAAGTTCTTGTCAGATTAGCACTGTATTTGGATTGAGCCCCCAAGTAGGTTCATCTGAGGTTGCATCGGTGAGGAAGGGGAGAACATCTTGGAGCACTTTTGGAATGTCTACACACCATAAATTCTCAAACAGGGGTGAATCAGGCGTTCCTAGTTTGTCGGTCAGTTTACCCCACATGTTGACAATTCCCCGGGTTTTTTGTCGCTCGTATTGAAACATTAGAGCTGTAGTTTGGATAAGTCCTTGGATACCTAGGATGTACCTTTGGTCAGCATCTCTCGCCTTGAGTGACTTCCACATCTCCTCCCAGTCCTCGTGGGCATGCCAATAGCGGCCTGTATTGAATTCGGAAATGCCGCCATCAAGCCATTTCTGCTCTTGTTCAGAGAGTGGGCATTTTTCCATTTCTTCCTTACCCCATCAAAGAGGAATATCAGATTCACATCAAGCAAGAACTGGTGAATCGCCTTCAGCGATTGGCAAATCAAGAGCCTCGATTTCGTTTCGCTCAATCCAAGCCTCTTCTTCAGCAGGAACATCGGTGTCAGCAAAAATTGCTTCAACAGGACATTCTGGAATACAAGCACCACAATCAATGCATTCATCAGCATCAATTACTAGGTAAGTTTCGGCTTCTCTAAATGCTTCAACAGGGCAAACTGCCACACATTCTTGGTACTTCGCGTCTACGCATGCGGTGGTTACTACGTGAGTCATCGTAATTCCTCTCAACCACCGGTGAGGGCCACTCTTCTATGAAGTTAATCATTTGTGACATCATAGTTTGGGATTTTAGGAAGTCCTTTTCTTGTCGCAATTTCAGCCGCTTCAGTCAACAATCGGCGTGCCACATCTTCTACAATGTCGCCTGGATAAACCTCAAGTTTTACCCTTCCTTTAACACTCTCACATGGGTCATGAGGGTTAGTTAGAGTAGGATTACCACATACAAGGTCGTCTAACTTTAGTCTTAGATGTAGCCAGTTTTCTTCATCAATTCTTCCTTCAATACTTTTTGAAAGTTCATCAAGCAATGATTTGCCTAAACGCGGTAAAGATCGGCGGGCATCAGACCTTTTTTTTGCCTCAGCGTGAACGATGTACATCGGTGTATTGTGATATGATTGAGTTTTTTCAACATCAACGAATTCTTCATCACCAATTAACCAAGATAAGGAGTCTGCAATCACATCAATATCGCTGACACCAGATGCATGAACTGTCCACTCAAGGCGGTGGATTGGGAGTGCCATTGTATTTGGCCGGCGCGATACGATAAATGACAATGCCGGCCTATTTTACAAATATTAGTTGAATGCCGATACTAACGATTTTTATCAGTAAATACTCTATCCACTGAATGCATTGATATTTTCCCACCCTACGGGTGAGCCGGCCCGTTCAAATACTGCTGGTAGGTCGGCGGGATGCTAATGGGGTAGCCCCCGTAAGACCACAGGTGTTCAATAATGGCCGCAAAAGGAGCAAAAGCACGCGCAGCAGCGAGAAAACAGCGGGATAAGTGGAAGTCAAAGCGGTGGTTCACCATCCGAGCACCTCGACAGCCCTGGCAATTCAAGGTCATTGGAGAAACACTTGGGGAAACCCCAGAACATTTGATGGGTAGAATCTACGAAACTACTCAAAATGAAGTTGATGGCGACTTCTCAAAGATGCACGTCAAGCTCAGATTCCGTGTTATTGACACTCGTGGTGAAGATGCTTTAACCGAGTATATTGGACATGCGCTACAGAGCGATTACATCCGCCGTCAAATCCGCAGACACCGCGGAAAGGTGGATGATGTAGTAGATTGTGTGACTTCTGATGGATATTACCTTCGAGTAAAGCCAGTTGTAGTTGCAGCCAATCGCATAAAGTCTAGTCAGAAAAGCCAGATGCGAAAATTGATGCGAGATACTTTGCTTCAATATACTGCACGTTCTACTTGGTTAGAAGTTCAAGCGTCTCTACTCAGTGGTGCTCTTGAGACAACACTTGTTGATTCAATCAAGGCCATTCAACCAACTCGAACAGTAATGATTCGTAAAGTACAGTTGATTCAATCAGGAGTAGTTGCTGATGATGGGCCAACTCTTGATGAGATTCACGAAGAAGAAAAGCAAGCTAATGCAGAGCAAGCAGCCAAGAAGGAAGCGGCTCTTGAGAAGGCAATGGCTGGTGAAGAAGATGAAGACAGTTCAGAAGATGAAGAAGAATCAGCAGATGATGCTGATGATTCAGAGCCTGCTGATGATTCAGAGGATGAAGCAGAGGCTGAAGAACCAAGCGATGATTCTGATGACAGTGCTGAAGAACAAGATCTTTCATCTCTAAAGGTAGCAGAACTCAAAGAACTGCTTAAGGCAGCAGGAAAGCCTGTTAGCGGAAAGAAAGCAGAATTGATTGCAAGACTCAGCGAGTGAGGTGATGTTGAATGAAACGTATCGCCGTCATCGGCGGTACTGGCATGAAGCAACTTGTTGCTGATGCTGACTTAGGCAACTCAGGATATTCAATATCAGCAACCGATTCACTGGTTGCACAAACTGATTACGGTGATGTACCTCTTGAGATAATGACTCTCAACGCATCATCTGAATCAAGTGGAGTTAAGATTTTCATAGTTCACCGCCACCATGGCGATGGCAAAACAACACCGCCTCATTTGATTAATTATCACGCTAATGTGAAGGCGGCACAAGCCTGTAATCCAGATGTGATTGTTTCAATCCAGTCGGTTGGAGCGATTGACCCGCATTTCCCTCCAGGAATTGTTGGAATGGCTGAACACACTTTGGATTTCGTGAGTATGCCAGTGACTTTCTCAGAAGAAGATGCACACCACGCCGACATGACACACCACTACCCTAGTGACCTTCGTGACCTTTTACGACCAGTTCTTAGTGCCCAAAGTGATGAAGAACTTACCCTCGACCATGTGGTTTCACACGTTAATGGGCCACAGTTTGAGACACCTGCTGAAATAGAGGCATTCGCTCGTTTGGGTGCAACTGCAGCAAGTATGACAATATCTCCTGAGGCTAGGTTGATTGCTGAAACTGGTATTCCTCATGTTGGTCTAATTGCCTCAAGTAATTGGGCCGCTGGAAAGACACCAGGCGATGCAAACGCTGCCAT
This sequence comes from Candidatus Thalassarchaeaceae archaeon, assembly GCA_965659915.1. Classification (GTDB taxonomy): domain Archaea; phylum Thermoplasmatota; class Poseidoniia; order Poseidoniales; family Thalassarchaeaceae; genus MGIIb-Q1. The sequence goes on along the minus strand of CBFHYB010000091.1, from coordinate 443 downwards.
AGATCACGACTCTGTTGAGGCAAAAGCAGCCGATATGCGCGGCATAATTTGGCAATGTTTGACTACGCTACTCGCGCAAGAATGATTTTCACCCGCCCGCAGAAGGGTTGGGTATGAGCAAGCGCGCATGTGACGTGAATGAGTGGATGGCACATCCAAATCAAAAAGGATTGGAGGAACTAGGCTCACCAGATGGGTCATGGGAGACAATGATGTGCAGGGTTGCTAAATTCCATGATAAACACGATTTTGCTAGTCCGGAAAATAATGGTCACGACATGGGTTACCGGCTTGCACTAATGATTGAGGAGTTGGGAGAATTATCGGCTGCAATTACCAAGAGAAAGCCTGCTGAAGAAGCTGCAGAAGAGTTGGCAGATGTGTTTATTCTGACTCTTGGCAATGCATTGGCGATGGAAGTTGATTTAGAAGCCGCTTTTCAT
>CBFHYB010000090.1:0-6543 GCA_965659915.1 Candidatus Thalassarchaeaceae archaeon | reverse complement strand
GAATAAAATGGGATAATGATGATTGTGAATATTGGGAATTGGGTCTTTGGGCTAGTGTAGTTGAAGCAATAGGTAAGTGCGGAAATAATTCAATTTATACCTACAACCCCTCAGATCTTCTATGGGATTTCTTACAACATCTTATCAAAACTGATTCTAAGAACTGGACAGTGGATCTCCGTTGTTCATTATTGTCAGCGTTGATTGAAATTGATGATTCAAACTTAACTCATCGATTGATTGAAGTGCTAGAGGAAGAAGAAATAACCAGGCTTCACGGACTTGCTGCAAAGGCATTAGGGGAAATTGGTGACACAATTGCAGTTAAACCGTTATGTGATTTCATTAGACACAATATTGATTTGTGGAGTGATAGAGGTTGGGCATGGCCAGGTTACGGTTCTGGAATACCTGTTCTCGGGCTAGCGATACGAGCACTCGGTGAAATAGGTGATGAGAGTAGCATAGATATTCTAGTTGAGTCGCTGTGGTGGGTAGAAGATCAACCATTTTCTCTCGACTATTACATGCCTACTGCCGAGGATTCAGTGTTCGCTCTAGCGTCTATTGGCACAGGTAGAGCAATTGACGAACTCATTAGATTTCTGAATGATTCTCAACCAATTCAAAATGATTTTTATTCTTCCAACGTCCATAATTTGATTAGGTTCATAATTGTTGAAAAATTAGAGGAAATGGATGTTGATAGGTCAATTGATGTATTGATTGGCCGACTCGATGATACGGACGTCAAGGTTAGAGCGGCGGCAGCCTGTGCATTGGGTCATTTCCGGGCTGAAGGAGCGGTTGAACCACTTACTAAATTGCTCAACCGTGGCCCTCTTCATGAAACAGAACTATCACGAGATGATTGGGATGCTGTAAATGTTAAAATCGATAAAACAACTTGGGCCAAAAAAATCGTAGAGGACGACAGAATTCAATCCGCAATTGCTTTGGGAAAAATCGCTAATAGAGATTCTTCCGAGGACCTAATCAAAGCATTGAATGATGAATATCATTTGATGAGAGTAGGGGCAGCGCAGGGGTTGACTTATTTCGTAGACAATTGCAGTGGATACCCTAGTGGATTAACCAAACCACTTTCTCTTGCTTTCCATCAAGATGAATTTGAGGATGTGCGAAAATATTCTAGAATTGCCATTGCAAAAATCATTGCAAAAACGTATTACAACTTCTCTCAGGATCAGTCGGAGGTATTTGGCTTCCTTGCTGAGGCCACCGCCAACAAAATTTTTGATGAACATGTTTTGGACGCTAATTTGAGTGAAGGTCTCAAGTGGTTGAGTGAACATGGGTATCGCTGATGCTCGTTAGGAAATCTAGATGATTTAAGGGCGAAGTCTTGAATGGGGCCATCATCTGCCAACAACTGATGGAATCAACTACGGTGGTCCGTATTCTTTCCTCTATAGTTGCCTTTTTTCTCTTCCTAATATTTCTCTTTAAACTGGAATCAAAACCATTAGAGATAGTAATGACCATAATTTTGATGTTATTCGCTCTTTATCTCTTTTCTTGGTTGTACCAAATAATTAGATTTCAATTCACAGACGAGTGAATTTACAATTTGTTGATGAAATCAGGGTCTGAAACTGCATAGCAGTTTGGATGTGATAGAGTTGCACCGACTTTGGTCGCTAAGCATGCTGCAGTCATCCAAAGTCGGTGGTCAGCGTGAGTTTTGACAAGTTCACTCGGTGCTGTTGGTGTTTGTCCGCCTTCAATTTCCAAACCATCTTCTGTAGGGGTAGCGGTTAATCCGAACTGTGCGAGCAGTTCCGAAGTTTTCTCAATCCGATTTGACTCCTTATGCCGAGCATGGCTAGCACCAGTGATCGTACCTCCATTTCCTATAGCAAGAATTGCTGCGAGTGGTGGCAATAAATCATTTGAATCTCGTAAATCAATTTTGAAATCATCAATGTCAGACATCATCTGGCCACCCGCGCAGGTGGCCAAGATTTCAGCACCAAGTGAATCATCATCTGATGGTAGATTAGTTACTTCAACTTCGACTCCGTGTACCGATTGATAGAGTATTGCAAATGACTCTAGACTCCTATCGCTAGGAATCTCTACAACATCTGGACATTCTACAACCCAAGGCTTGAGATTGATGTGTTTGCGCCAATCCATTTGGTTTTCTGAGCCGGTTTTCTCAGCCAGTTCAAAAGAGAGTTGTGCGTGTAATCGTGAAACTCCTTGGCCTGCTAAGTTGACCCTAATTTCACCATCAAGTGCTGGCATTGAGAGGAGAAGAGATGAGAGTGGTTGACTTGAGCGGGATACGTCAAGTGTCACTTCCCCTGGCTCCATAGGGCCGTGTACGAGGTAGGGTAGAGACTCCAAACCTGTGCCATGACTAACTTGGGCTCCAAGGTACTCCAAGATGTGCAGTAGTGTTTCTGAATGGCGTCTGCGTAGTGTATGGTCTCCGTCTAGCATTATTGGGTAATTTAGTCGAGCAGAGGCTATGGTTAACAGGCGTAGTGCAGTTCCTGAATTGCCGCAGTTTAGCACTGAAACTGGACGTTTGAAGCCGTTTATTCCTACTCCTGAAATCACCCAGTTAGATTCATTCTTTTCTATGGTTGCACCTAGTTGCGCGAGGCACCTTGCCATTGATTCAACATCATCTCCTGGTGTTCCTGAGAAATTTAGTGTGACATCCTTTTCTCCTTGAGCTGCTAGTAATAGCCAGCGAATCATGTGGCTTTTTGATGGGGCTAGTTGCCATTGGATTGGGGCGGTGATATCTTGTGGTTGAATTGGTACAGAGCCGCCCGTTGCTTCTCTACCGATGGCCGCACGGTACGGCTGCCAATTCTCAAGCCCGCCCATTCTTCTCAAACCTGCGAGAGGGTTTGCCATTCAAGCCCTTTGTGCCGCACACACGGAATTATCAGGATGCTGCGGGTAGACTTACTGCAAAAATTTCACCATTACTTCGGCCACCACTTCCTTCAAACAGCATTCTGAATGTCCAGTCTCCGCTGTCACTTCCAACGGTTGCGGCATCTATCACAAAGTAATCACCTGTATTGACTGTAAATCCAGCATCCCGATCTTGAAATGAGACATTTTGGCCAGAAACACCGTAGACATTAGCATCAGATGTGTATCCTGAAATTGCGGTTGTGCTAACGCTCTCTGGTGGAATTAGTTGGAACTTGCATTTGAAAGTCTCAACTTGTGCATTCATTTCAGTAATTGTGACTACTTGGTAGCCATTGTCAAGCATTCTAACACTGGCTTTAGCAGTAGGTACGCCTTTGTTTGGAGCTTGTACACTAGATGACATCATCAAGTATACTGCACTGGTCAGTAGAACGGTAATTGCTAGGAGAAGAATTGTAGCAATGACTGGAGAAACCGCCTCTTCTGGCTCTCTGTCCAGTCTTCTTGCCGGATTCATCTTTCCCCTCTCACGCAACTCTGTCCACTGTCTCTGGTGTTATACCTTCTTCGGCAGTTACACGGTAGGTGTAAACGCGCAGGTTTTCAGGTGCGTTACGGAATTTTCTAACCACCATTCTAGTTTCGAAATTGTTGGCAATCATCTTGACTTCAAAATCGAATACAATATCACAAATGAGAGATAATTCTCGCTGTACACTTTCTGGTATTGAACCGCTTGATGCAGATACCAATAAAACTCCACGATTTAATTGGGTATGTGCTTGCATAACTCTGATCAATGAGATTACTCTTCTAGCTTCGTTTCTTTGGAAAAAGAAATCGAGGTTATCGACTGCACAACGGAAGAATGGCCCAAGTGATGTGATTTGGCTTGCCATTGCAACTAGATAATCGGTTGAATCTTCTTCAACGAATCTCGTCTGAGCAAGTCTCTGAATATCTTGCATTGTAAAGCCTTCAAGGCGGAATCTACTAGCTTCCATGTCCTTCTCAAGTACTTGTTCATTGTATTCTTCTCCGAGAGTTCTAACCTTGAGGTCAAGTGGCCATTCATAGCGACGGAAAACCTGTAAAATCTCGTTTTGACTTTCTGCTGTAGATACTAACACTGTATTTGCAGGGTCCTCAGCTACTGATGTGAATTGCTTCATGAATAAGTCCATTCCAGCACCTGGCTCACCGATACAAAGAATTGTAAAACCACGCGGAATTCCTCCTTTCATCATTTTGTCAAATTTTGAGGAGCCGATGCTAGCGATTTCCCCAAAGAACTCTATATCCGCAGGGTCAAATTCAATACGCCGTGCCATAAATCATCACCTCAGGAAATAACAACCTGTCCTCGATCAACCAAATCAGTACAGTATAGGTCAAGGTTTGCAAGAACACTTGGAGGGGTTTGGTCGGGTACGGTTACTACTGCACTCAATACATCACGGGCACGGAAGGTATTGATGAAAGTGTGAAGATATTCAGCCAGCATTTTCTCTTCATTGTAAATTGCTAATGCGTTTACTGAATCTAGAATGACGAAGTTTTGTTCAGTTGGCATTTGGCGTAGGTGAAATAGGGTCCTGAGAAGTACATTCTCAAGCATAATTGGGCTATCAATATAGGAAATATTGGTGAATTGATTTTCAGTTCCACCCAACAATGCAGACGAGACACAATCAATGAATTGGATTCCTTCAGTTGGAATATCAATTTCCTGTAGGGTGGCAATTAGTTCAGGTGCAGGGCGGCTAGCAGAAATGTAAACGCCACCCATTTGAAATTCGTTGATGAGCGGCTCAATAAGTGAAGCAGTCACAAGAAATGAGTTACTTGAGCCGCAACGAACTTGTAACGAAGAATTCAATGTAATCTCTGTGAGTTGTTCGGCAATCCGTTGGTCTAACTCAATCATGATGTATCAACTCCCCACTTTAGCATCGGCGTCATCATTACGCCCATGGGTGTTAATTCTAGGGCATATTTTGCCCGGGAGTGGTCTGTCCCCCTCATCTTGACAACTTGTAAATATCGTAACAAGTGACCCATTCTATCAATATCACCCATCACCATTATTCCGTCCAATATCGCTTCTTCAACACCGAAAGATGACCAGTGTGCTTTAGCACCTGCAGAAGTAATTTCAGCAACGAGGAAAGATGTGCACCCTTGGGTGGCTAGAGTTTTTCCGAGAGTAAACAAGAAATCGCGAATAAGTTGGTCATTTGGAATCTTGTAACATAGTGTTGTTACTGAATCAATAACTAGGCGAGTTACTCCGATGGTATTGACAATATCTGTAATTGCTTTCACCAGCGAGTTGATGTCATCTCGGTCAAATGTTGCCTTTGTTAATCCAAGCCATGAGTAAACAACATCCATATCAAATACATTGATGAGTCCTTTATCGACCATTTCCATGTCAAAAAAGGTGTATTGTCGGATATTTTCAAGTAATTTCACAGATGGTTCAGTGGCTGCAAAATATGCACATGCTTCACCCATTTGTGCACCATGGACTAGAAATTCCATGGTTAACGTAGTTTTACCAGAACCACAAGTTCCTCCAATAAGCACTGTTGCCCCATATGGTATCCCTCCTCGGGTGATTTCATCCAATCCATGAATGCCGGTGACACAACGGTCGCGTGTGTATTGTGGCCCCCCCAGCATGCTATCAACTATGCAAAGCCCGACCACCTCTAATAACTCGTTGCCAAACGAACACGCCTTTAGGCGTGGATTAAACAAAGTGGAATCCAATCAAATATGATTTCAAAGGATTCCAGGAGTCCCACCAGTTGAGCGACCCCAATTTGAGGAATTTGAAGCTCCACCACCAAGCCAATTCAGGGAAATATCATCGTCAATACCCCAACTAGTGACCCAATCAACCTCCATTTTAGTTTCAGTTTGTGCTAATCCGGGGTAAGTCCATGTGAGGGTTAGTGTGTCGTCATATTTGTTGAGGCCATCAACGGCTCCCCTGCCTAAAATCCCAGAAAGGCCAAGGTCAAGGACAACATCGGCGCCCTGATTCTCCTGCAGAGAGGGTTTACCAGAACAGATCATCACATCACCGCCTGCCAAAGCACCGTCGCCGATTAGTGAGTGAACCCCTCCACTTGATGCCCGTCCAATTCCCCAACCAGTAAGGTTAGCCGCAAACCCGTCGCGGTTTTCCAATTCAACCCATTCTGGATAACCTAATTCAGGTTCTGCCATGAATTCAGAGATGACTAAATGTGCTGGCATCCGTCCAGCGTCATGAACTTCTAGGATGATTTCAACAGTTTCAGAATTCAACATCATCAAACGATGCGCTACGGCGCTGTTAGCAGCTGCATCGCGGCTTGCCCCATCTTGAAATAACAGTAAATCAATCCTGTTAGCATCAGAACTTTCAGTGACTCTTATTGTGAGGTTAATACTAGCCCAACTCGGAAGCCCAAGTCCTCTGATAAATTGATCTTGTGTGATGTTGGCAACTCCATCAAGTCGCTCGGTATCTAGTTGCCCCAATGTTCCAGCCAATCCCGGTTGAACTACGCCGTTTAGTAGATTAGTAGCATTGTAGCGATGCCATTCAGAAGTAGCGTTTGCTAAATC
>CBFHYB010000089.1:0-6606 GCA_965659915.1 Candidatus Thalassarchaeaceae archaeon | reverse complement strand
ATACTGCGGGGGCCATGCTTGTCAAACTCTATCCGGCAGCCACAAACTGGTCACCAGAAATGCTAGCAAATCTTCCAAGACCTTTGCGTCAAGTCCACACTTTGCCTACAGGAGGAATAAAACCTGAAGATGTGATAACTTGGTTAGATGCTGGTGCTTTTGCGTGTGGCATTGGTGGTAGGCTGACAGTTGAAGAAGCAGGTTTTCTAAGCAGTGAAATCTTGGCAAGAAGAGGGGTGATGAGGTGAAAATTCGTTCAGCCAGTGTAATTCGATGCCCACCTAGATGGCTTCTACTCCGATTGGAAAGTAGTGATGGTGAGGTCGGATGGGGAGAAGCTATTGGCGACCTCCATGAAGAAGTAGAGGCGGCACTGAAAGCAATGTGTGACCGTGTTTCTGGAACCGATATTACTGGGATTGAGAGAATAACACAGGAAATGCACAAAGGCAGATTTTGGCGTGACGGCCCTGTTCTCAACACCGCTATTAGTGCTCTTGAAATGGCACTTTGGGACTTACGTGGTAAGCAGGTCGGAGCCCCTGTTCACCAATTATTGGGTGGACCTGTAAGAGACAAAGTAACTGTCTATCGTAACTTATGGGGTAGAAACCCAGAAGAGTTTGCACAATCAGGTAAGGCGGCGCTTGATGAGGGGCTTGAAATGGTCAAGGTTAGCCCTGCTGGCCCTACCACAACAACACCTTCAGATACCGAATTACAAGGAATACTTGACACGGTTCTAGCAGTTAGGGATACTATTGGTGATGCGAAATTGGCAATTGACCTTCATGGTCGGCTAACACCGGCTGCAAGCCGCAGATTGCTTCCTCTACTAGAGCCATTTGACCTTTCTTTTGTTGAGGAGCCATGTCTCCCTGATGGAAGCGTGCACCATTTGAGGGATTTACAACAATTGCACCTTGAACAGAGGATTCCTTTAGCAACTGGTGAGCGCCTGCTCACTAAACGGCAATTTGCTGACCACCTATTTCCTTCGCCGGTGGCAGCAGTCATTCAGCCAGATCTCTCTTTAGTTGGTGGGATTCGTGCTGGAGTTGAAATTGGAGCAATGTGTGAGACTGCGCAAGTTTCTCTTGCACCACATTGCCCCTACGGGCCAATTCAACTCGCGGCATCACTTCAGGTTGCAGCCGCCAGCCCTGCTCATACTTTCCAAGAATTTCAGTCGCTTGGAGGAGCCGCTGGGGGTGGAACACCTGGCGGTGGTGCAAACTGGGCATTCAACCTGCTCGCAACTCCATTCGTAGTGGAGGGCGGCATGGTTGAGGTACCAGATGGTTCTGGATTAGGGATTGAAGTTCAAGAACACCTGATTGAGGAACACATGGATGCATGGAATCCTCATCCACCAACGCTTTGGCACCATCCTGATGGTTCTCATGCTGAGTGGTGATTAGGTCAACGTCCTAATTCTCTAATTCAGCATCAAGGATTATCTCACCTACTTGGGGAACAAATGGAGGACTCCAAGGATCACTTCCTAACTCTTCTTTGCTCAACTTCAAATTACTGAAAATATACCAACCTAGGGCTGGACCTGCTGCTGCAAGCATGAACAATAACCAATATGCATCACTACTTAATGCCAAAATTATACCGCCCATCCCAACCATTACGAAAGTTGCGGACAAGGCTTGAGTCGTCTGGAAAACTGACATGTGAGTACCCCCAAGTCTTGGGTCAGCAATGTCTGCCCATGTGGTGATGAAGGTGAACATCATCCAATCAGTAAGTACGAGTGTAGGAACCCAGATGGCCAAAGTGACAATACCTGGCAATCCAAGCAACATTGAAGCCCCCAATGCGATATAACAAACGACTGAGCCAAGCGCATACAATCTTAGCATTCGTTTCCTACCATACAAGTCTGAAACCCAAGGACCAGCCAGTCCAAGGTAGTTGATGATGGCAAACAGATTCCACCAACGAGTTATCTCTGCTCCATCCATATTCTGAACTTCTACAAGATAAGCCGAAAACCACGCCTCAAACCCATCACCAAGTGGCAACAAAATACAACCGAGTAGAACAAACCAAGCAGTCTTGGTCTGCATAGCTGCTAGAACCTTTGACATCATTGGAGTACCTTCGGGGAATGGGCTCGCTTGTTCAGCCTTCGCTAGTGGTTTTCCTTCTTTCATCATCAGAGTGATACCAATACCACAAGCCATTACGACTAGAAGCATCAAGAAAGTCAATACCTGAATAGAAGCGAAATCAGTAATTCCATCGGAAATGAATGGTGATGCACCTCCGCCTCCAACCCACCAACCCATCAGGAGGATGACAAGATGGCCGCCTCCACGATATGCTAGATTAATCATTGAATTAGCACGGCCAAGAAGTGGCACACTTTCTGCCATCATTGCACTAACCGCTTGTTCTGCAAACAATCTAGGCACTAAAGCCAACAGCAATACTGCAATCCATATCCAGGGCTGACTACCTACATCAATCACCACGAGTGGCATTAGTAAAACAAGATGACCGAGTGTGCCGTAAAGCATCCAACTTCGTCTCCTCCCCCAAGGAAGGGTTTGCATCCGATCAACAGGTTGAGCCCATAGAGGCCTTAGGAAGAACGGGATTTGAACAACCATGAACATGGCAGCAACAGTGTACTTGTCTAAACCGAACTCAGCCATGCCAAGTGTGCGACCCCAATAACCAAGGAAAGCGAAGGGCATGGAGAATCCAAGATAGAAGAGCACGAACCAGAGGTCTCTGAATCGGTCATCCTCCCCAATATCACGCCGTTGGATTTCTGCCTCGTCGCGTGATGATTTCGGAGCGAGTGAGATGAAAACAAAGAGGGCTAGAGCAATAGCCACCAAGATAAGTGCAAGTGAGCCAAGTGAGAATCCACCAGAGGTTACACCCTGTGCATCCAAGTCGTCATCAGTTTCGTTGGTACCATTAGGATTCCAATCCCACCAAGCGTGAAGGGCAACTATGTCTAATCCGGTTTGTAGACCATCCTCAACATTTGAACGCCCGCCAGCAAGTGTGTTAATCGTAGTTACTGAATCGGTTTGAGCGTGTTTGGGAGTCTGCTCACAGGTATCACCCTCCTCCAATATATTCTGATGCATGCCTCGAATCCAAGTCGCAGTGTGCCCAGCCATAATGAAATTAAAATGGTCTGAATTTCCTTTTGTATCATCAATTACGCTGACCCATGGCTCTGGATGACTGAGATTTTCATTAATGTCCTTGAGGCGCTTTTGGAACCACTCGGCGTCAATCTGCATCTGTTCAGTGACTTCAAGACCCCTGTCCTCGTAATACGACCAATCATCAACTGGAGAAGTGAACTGATAGAGAGTCCAGTAATCCTCGCTACATCCTAGGGATGAAAAGGTTGGCACTGGCCAGTTTAGGGCAAACATGTCCAAATTGACATATGTTACATTGGTACCATTGGGAATTTGCTCTTCGACAAAGTGTAGGCTTCCTTGGCCACCATCCTCTCCTGAGCCTGAGCCTTGCCACTCTTCGTAGTCCCACCAGCCTAGTTTCCAAGTGTGTGTAGGGGTGCCGTTCCATTCACTGAATGCGCGTGCTAATTCAAGGAGTGAACCACTTCCGGTCCCATCATCGTATGCGCCTGAACTGGAGCATCCCGGATATGGTGAGCCACTAAGTGGAGTGCCCGCAGGAGCATAACAGATGGCGTCGTGATGGGCTCCCACCACCATCCAATTCTTCTCAAGGGAGCCGTTGATAGTGACGACGATATTTTGACAATTGTTGCATATATTGCTTGTGAAATTTTGACGCTCGACCTCATAGCCCATTCCTTCTAACTCTTCGGCGATCCAATTGCGAGCATTTTCATTGGCATTTGAGTCAATTTGGCGATAACCAAACTGCGTCATTGAAACCATGTTGTCGTATGCTGCTGAACCCTCCGGCCATGCCTCAGGCATCTCATCATCAACACCGTTGATATTTTCCTGTTCATCCGTAGGAGCGGCAAGCGATGCGGCTGAAATTGCAGACAATGCAAATAGCACTACAAGCAGAGTTGCCAACCGACTACGCCTAACCATCATGAACGACACATCGCGTATTTGTCTTGAGGCTTTACCCAATTTGATGTAAAGCAAACAAGCAACAGGAATCTCATGATAATACTCTAACGACTTTGTCCGGGGAATCACTCATCTATGAAGTGGTGTGCGACTGCACCTTATGGGACAAGGATGGGTAGTACCGGAGCACAGAACAGTGCCCGATATGGCAGGGGAAGAACTGTGCCAAGCCATAGAGGAAACCACTGTTGAAAGAGGCGAGGTTGCTATCTGTTGGCTCACCCAAGCATCGTGGTTGGTGAAATTCCGAACATGCACAGTTCTCATTGACCCATGGTGGCGTGATTTGGAGGCTGGAGACCAGTGGGGGAAATTGCTTGGAGAATTTCCCTTAGCCCCTGACGAGTTCCCTCACATTGACTACATTTTTTGCACCCATTGGCACGATGACCACATCTGCCCAACCACACTGCCAAAACTAGCAGAGCGATTTCCGGCTGCAAAATTTGTAGTACCTCTGCGAAGCCGGAAAATGATTATTGAAATGGGGATTCCACGAGGTAGAATCCACTCTATGCATGGAAATGACTCAGGTCAATTGAGCAAAGGACTCTCGTTCTTTTCGATTCCTGCAGCGCACGAAGAATTAGATGTTGATGATCGAGGTGCACACACATACCTAGGATTCCTAATTCGTTGTGATGGCACTACAGTCTTTCACATGGGTGATTCTCGCCCATATCCTAATTGGGTTTCCAACATTCAAAGAGCTGCACGCTTGCTTTGTGTTGAAGGTGCAGGAGAAGCACCGATTGATATCGCCATGTTGTGCATTAATGGAAATGATAACCTAAGACATGACGAGGCTTGCGATTTAGCAGAAGTTCTTGATGTTGGATTGGCAATTCCAATGCATTATGGTATGGATCCTGGTAATACGGTTGACCCGCAAATATTTGTTGATGAAGTTGAAGCAAGGGGTGACAAAATCCCATACATGATTGCAACTCCCGGTGAAATTGTCATAATGGACTAAGATTAGCGCAGGTTTCATCATTACAAGTCAGCCTCATCAAAATAGATGAGAGCCAGAGCACTGACACTGGCCGTTTTGATGTTGCTAGCATCTTTCGTTGGTTGCCTAGGCTTTGAGAAGTCTGATGAATTAGATAATGAAGAAGAAATTACAACTCCGTTGAGGATAAACCATGTACAGATGAAAGGCACTCATAATTCGTATCATGTTAAGCCGGCTGGACCTACTATTAGAGCCTATGATTACACACATGAACCTCTTGATATCCAAGCAGAAGAGTTTGACGTACGCCAATTTGAGATTGATGTTTGGTGGAGTCCAGGTCAACAGTTACGAGTTTACCACAACCAATACGACAGGGGTACAACTTGCCAAACATTACAACAATGCCTAGGGGTTTTACTAGAATGGAGTGATTCATCACCTAATCATGTGCCACTGATGGTTTGGATAGAGCCAAAAGAATGGACATGGGAAACAACAGACACAACAACTGTGCTAGATGCACAAGGCATGCTAGAAGATGTTGAAGATCAAATCAACTTAGTATGGCCAAAGGAGAAAATTATCACACCGGATGAGGTTAGGGGTGAACATCAAAACTTGTCAACAGCAGTCACAACTTCGGGATGGCCTCTTCTTGATGAGTCAAGAGGGAAAGCAATTTTCGTGTTGTTAGGGGGTGGAGATTTACGAGATGACTATCATTCTCAATTTCCAAATTTGGAAGGTGCTACTATGTTCACGATGTCAGTCGCTAATACCCCAGAAGCGGCCATTTTCTCCAATACAAATCCTGTTGAAGAGGGAGATGAAATTCGAGCGTTGGTTGAAGCGGGATATATTGTTAGAAGCCGCGCAGATAGTGCAGATAATGGTGAAGCAGACAATAACGAAACCACACGCAGGGATGCAGCTATTGAAGTTGGAGCGCACACGATTGCAACCGATTACCCATCTCAAGTTGATGGGATTGAATACTGGGTTGATTTGAGTGTTAGATGTAATCCAGTTTCTGCACCACTTGATTGTTCAGATGAAGATATTGAGTGACTTAATCCTGCTCCCATACCGGAGTCAGGTGGCTAAGATCATCTCCGACATATATTCCTATTTGAGTAGTGAACAATGGCTCATCATCGTGATACAATTCAAAGAATGCAAAACGACCTTTGGATTTTGGCCCGCCCTCAAATCTGGGCAACCACCAACCGAAATCAATCCTATATTGTGAGTGAGGAAGAGGGAAGTGAATATTTTTCAAGAGAATCATCTTATTTCTTGGGTGATGTTTGTCATAACCTTCAACCTTATTTTTCCGGTCGCACTCAATATCCCATTCCATGTCCCCAAATTTAACTCTAAATTTTCTGTGTTTTTTAATGAATTTCCGCCATGACACTTCCTCAAGTTCAAATGTCCTTTCTTCCCCTCGATATTTTATGTGCAGTACAATTTTTTCATAAGGTGAGCCGTCTCTAGGGCAATTGACCTCAGGAATATCCCCGCCAC
>CBFHYB010000088.1:0-6768 GCA_965659915.1 Candidatus Thalassarchaeaceae archaeon | reverse complement strand
GCCACCTCTTCCGCCACGGCCACCACCGCCGCGACCGCCACCGCCGCGACCACCGCCGCGACCACCGCCGCGACCACCGCCGCGACCACCGCCACGGCCACCGCCTGATTTTGCTTCTTGAACAGTCAACTTACGACCGCCAACTTTGAGGCCTTTCAGATTGGGAAGGGCTTTCTTTCCATCGGAATGGCTAGCGTAAGTAACAAATGCGAATCCTTTACTCTTTCCTGTTTCACGGTCTGTAGCGATGTGCACTTCCTTCAATTCGCCATGTTCAGCGAATAAAGCAGAGAGTTCCTCTTCGTTCACTTCGTAAGGTAAACCACCAATGAACATCTTGAATCCGGCTGTTTCTTGTGCTGCACCCCTTGCTGCGAGTAGAATTTTTCTTTCGGCTGACAACTCATCAGGTGTTGCCTCTCCATTCTCAATTTTTTCCATACAAGGTCGGCAACGAATTGGCTTCCCAGGTGTGGGTTTGAATGGCACTTCACACTTATCAGAACAAAGTGTGCATGTGGTCTTGTGCATTTCACGGCGTGGTCGGTCACCACGGCCTCTGCCACCGCCATCACCCCGGCCAAGGAATTTCTTTGGTATTTCGTGAACAGTTCCTCTGCGATAGTCTGCTAGAGGAGACAAATATGGGCGGGAGCCATCATGGGAAAGGCGAGCCTCAGCGTCAGAATTCCACCGCTCGCCTCCACGGTTTAGAACATCAAATCCACTTCCTTCCTCAAAGAATCCTTGACCGTAATCATCAGCTAATGCTCGATAGGCAGTATAGTCACAACGACTACAAGCGACATTGAAATCTTCTTTTTCATCGCTTGGAGAAAGAATTTCTCCGCAAGCAGGACAAGCAGCGTGTAGAACACCATAGCGTGGTTTTGGCTTGGTTGTGAGTTTTATGATTGGTTTGGTTTGAAGCACTTCACCGCGTATTACATCGTTCATGCGCATTGCGTCTCCAGGAGCAGGAAGAAATCGATTTACTACTTCAGCGACAAATAAATCCCCAAACAATTGTTCTGCAGGGAGGTCTCGGAAAGAACTTCCTTCAACATGCAATATTTTGATTTCAGCAGTCTTGTTTTGTAACCTGCTAACCTGTCCAATCACCACATCACCAACAACAGGAAGACGAGGACCATCAGTTACAGAGGAAACCGAAACGGAACCATCTGTTAGAGATACAACTCCAACTTGTGTGGCGATAAGTGTTCCATCAACTTCTGTCACCCCTGCACCTGCATCTCCTGATAGTTCGATCTTTTCACCTGGGGTGACAAAATTTCCATCAGTAACTGTGCTTGACATTGGAATGAGTCTCCTGAGGGCATCTCTACGAGATGGATTAGTAACCTGCCGACCCGACTGGGGTTTTTGAAGGCGTCTATCTAACAAAGCGCCAACATTTCACGGCAGTCTCTGCCATGCCCTGCTTATGATGTTCATAATTTGCTGGTAGTCTAAAAGTCCCCTCAAGCAAAACTTCACCATGCCAACCAAGTTCTTTTCCTAATGCGGGTGGGTGAGTAGCGTTCGCAGAGTGAAGAAGGTGAATTGATTTGGCGGGAGAAGAAAATGCAAGTTGAAGAAAATGGCGATCAGCCTTTGCTTTTTGAAACCCCCATGGTGGATTCATGATTAGTAAATCACACTCGAGGTCTTCGGGCCACTGCTTCCACTCAGTCAAATCTTGCACAAGAAGTTCTGCTCGTTCATTCAGGTTAAGTTTAGTCAACCCCTCACCCGCTTTACTAGATGCATCAGAATCAATTTCTATCAGGGTTGCATGAGCACCTCCAGCAAGAAGAAGGCCAATCCCTAGTATTCCGTTACCCGCTCCAAGGTCAAGAATTTTAGATTCTGGGTTGAGATCGCCCGCCTCAACAATTGCTGAAATCCAGCGGGCAGCAAAATCACCCTCGGTGCAATATTGTTCAAGTTCAACTGAATTTTGTGGGTGCTTTGGCAGTTGCGAAAGGGTCATCGCGAGTCGGCGAAGCCCCCCTGCCATGTATCTTGGGACGTGCTCATGTGAAATCAAACCGCGCCCAAGTAAATTGTTTGTTAACTATTATTCAGAGCAAATATTCCCTAAGGCGGAGTCACCGCATGAGAATCAAATATCACGCATGAGGTCTTTTAGGCTATTTGTTGCTACTTTTGTTGAATTGAGGTGAACGCCATTATTCACGGGCTTGTAGGTGTTACTGTTGTTCTCGTTTGCCTGTAATGCTGCAATTGTTTTCTGGTTGTCAGAATGGCTTTGTGATACACTTTTTCCGCTGCGTTTACTCGCTAGAGCAATAGCCTCGTTACGCAGTTTTAGCATCATATTCTCGCCAGGTAGTGCTCCCCCACAAAAGCGACAAAACATCTTTGCATCATCTTGCTGTTCACTACAAGCGGGACAGTAAACCATGTGATTCGCATCGTTGCGAAAAACGATTGCAATTTAACTTGCCGCCGAATCGTATTAACAAACCCTTCACTAGCCGATATTTCTAGTTCAATTATTGTGAACTTAACTTGCATTTTCTATTAAGATTGACCACACATCCAATCCGGCTGCTGCAGCTCGTTCTGAAACTTCTACAAAAGCAGGGCTTTCAAGAATTTGTTCCGTTTCCAAACCACCAACTTTCAACAGTTGGATAATTTCAATAAGTTCGGTATGGATTTCAACACCTTCATCATCTTCGGAATTAATTTCTTCTTCTGTATCTTGTACACTAGATTCCACAATCACTGCTTCTTCCTCAATTTTTGTGGGCTCAACAATTGGCGTTTCCACAACGGTTGGTGTTAGGTCTTGAGTTGGTGGTACCTCTACAGGTTGTGGCTCCGGCTCTTCATCAGGAGCGGGGCTAACACTGAAATTTGGAATTGAAACCGGCCCTGATGGCATAACAAATGCTGGTGCCGGTGGTTCAGCAGGGACTGGTGTAGGTGGGGCGGCAGCAGGGGCTGCCGCCGGCGCACCTGCGCTACCCGCTCCGAAACTATGGGTTAAGTCTGCTAATTTTCCTGCAAATGCCGAATCACTAGCAACTTCCACACCACCTGTATTACCAGAAACGGTGGTAGGTGTAGATGGGGCATGACTTGTAGCAGTAGCAGTCGTTGGAATTGTAAGCCACGCCTTCGCAACAATTTCAAGTGGTGCTGTCTGGAGAGGTAGTACCTCAATTTGCTCAAGCCAAGGGTCACGAAACATCGTCCACTTTGTTGAGTCGTAATTGTCAGCATCTTCGGATGGGGTAATGATTACTTCTTCGCGAAGCCAGTCATCTTTGGAGAGAGGGCCAACCCACTTACCAAGGTCTTCTAAGGCGACATCAAGAAACATGAAAGAAGCTGTTTTTGAGTCAAGCCCGTTATTTTGGATTTCATCCACTTCTTTCCGTGGCCGATAAAACAAGGACCAACATGGATGTTTCAAGGAGATAGTAGCAGCATGAGACTCAAACTTTTGCCTGTGGTGTCGTTGAATAAGAATCAAAATTTGTGTCCTTTGATGCCCCTGTTGCCAGTTTACTCCGAGTTGTTGTGGCACAGAATTTGTGAGGCTTGACAGGGAAACTCCTGTTACGATTTCAACTTGTGACATGCCTTTCACGCCGGCGAGTCAGCGCACCGGTTAGAAGGATTTTGCCTAAACGAGTAATCCTTGTTTGAATGCGAGTTCGGCTAGAAGTAGGCAACCACCTGCTGCACCACGAATCGTATTTTCCGAAAAAGCAGTGAAACTCAAATGGTTATTTGTTAATTGTAAATCAGAAACCACAATCGACATCCCAGCACGCAAATCGTATGTAGGGTTCGGATTACTGAAGGATTCAGCACCAGCCCATTGATGAATTTTGGGCTTGATGGCAGTGTTTACGACAATGATTGGTCTTCGAGGGGCTGATGGCAATTCCAATTGTTGGGGTAATGATGTAAAGTTTTTGAACAGTGTAATAATTTCTTCTTCGCTCGTAGTTTTTGATAATTCCACTTCCACCCTGACAAGGTGGCCAAAATCTCTCATCACTCGTCTACATGTAATATCAGTAGCAAATTTTGCTGGTGTAACTTCATTACCATTTAATTCACCAAGTAAGATGTGTGCTTCTTCGGCGATTTTTTCCGCTTCTCCGGGAATTTCAGGTTCTACTTCCCCGGATTGATTTGCGTCAGTAATCATCTGCAAGCCTCCTCCTGAAAGTGATTGCTCACTTTGAACTTGTATTGAGTGGATACCGAATTGATCAACAATAGGTTTCAGAGGTATTGTGACCGGCATTACAGTGCAATTTGTGGAACAGGTGATTGAACCACCATGATATTTTGATTTTTGACTGTCTAGAAGGACAAGGTGACCGGGATTTAATTCAGGTATTACCAGTGGTACATCACTATCCATACGATGAGGAGCGGAATTGGAGAAAACATGTTTTCCAGCCTGTCTCAAAAGTGGCTCAATTTCTAGTGCTGCATCAGATGGAAGGGTTGAAAAAACCAATTGTATGTTTAATTTTTCTAATTGAAAGTTCAAATCACTTGTAGGGCAGGAAATAACCTCAAGTTCGGGGAGTTTTGGTCGTGGTTCAGGGAGATTCCAAGTTAGTTGATTAAGTGATACTCCGGCATTTTCTGGTGTGCCGAAAACAGCAGCAAGTTCAAACCACGGGTGGTTGGCTAAGCGTTGTTGGAATCGTTGGGAGACAATTCCGCTTGAACCGAGTAGTGCCACCTTCTCTTTCATCATCTATCTCCTAATTTCTCCGACTCAGCCACTTCTTCATAGCAACGTCGGTTAAACGACATATTCTTGAACCGCCGCTGAAAGTTCAATCCGTTCAAATAGGGTGGCGTGCAACGCCAATTATCAGGAGATGTATTAATGCCAGATGTAGATATCGTATCAATTGGTTTGCTTTGCTTAGTAATATTGTTAGGAGGACTTCTGTTATACGTGCTATCAATTTTGAAAGCCATTCAATCTGAAAACGTTTCTCAACGTTCAACCTTAGATGAAATTAAAATTCAGAATGCGGTCCAAAAGGAAGCGTTCGACAAATTTGATACAGATGTGAAACCAGAGGTCATTACGGCGGGAATTGCTGCAAGCGGTGAAGTATTGAAGGGTGCTATGGCAGATTCACTAGGGGATCTAGGTCTTGGCAAGGACGTTGGTGAGATTAAATCATCTGCATCAGCAATGGCAATTGATGTTCAAGAGATGCAGAAAATATTTCTTGATAAACAGGCCGCCGCAGGTTGGGCGGAAATTGAATTAGAACGAACGCTAAAGGACTCATTTGGGAATGTCAAAATTCGCAAAAAGGTAGCCAAATTAGATAGCATTCCAGATGCCCACATAGTTTTGGCTGACGGTCGTATTCTTTGTATTGATTCAAAGTTCCCAATCAAGGCGTTCAAAGATACTCTAGCTTCTTCTGATGGAGGGGAAGGAGAGGAGGATGGCAGAGCAAGGCGAGGTAGTGCAAAGAGATTCATTGATGCTGTAACTGGCCATATCAACAAGGTTGAATCTAGTTATGTAAGGCCCGATTTGGGTACGACCGAAATTGCCTATCTATACGTTGCATCTCAGCGAATATACGATCACATGATTGACCCAGACAACCAAGACGAATCTTCACTGATAAGAGATGCTGCAAGCAGGGGTGTCATTGTTTGTTCACCTTCTACAATTCTTGCAAACATGCATCTTGTTCATCTTGCTGAGCGTGCGATGGGGATTGCTGAGAAGAGCGATGATATTCTCAAAGGTCATGGCAGACTTAGGAAGCAACTTAACGAATTAGCTTCGGTTTGGAGTACCCTAAGCACGCAAATTAGCAACTCATACTCCAACAGAAACAAATTACAGGAGGCTATTGATGCGCTAAACCGCGTTTTACAAGCACTTGAAAATCTTGATTTGGGTGATGGGGATTGATATCCCCCTAAGGTGAATTGCTTTAATTGTAAACCATCTGGAGTAATTCGCGATGTGGGTAGGAAAGCGGGTATTAGTCACAGGCGGGGCCGGATTCATTGGTTCCCATCTCTCGGCTAAACTTCTCTCTTTAGGAGCCAGTGTGACTGTCATAGATGACCTATCGGCTGGAGACATGGATAGAATTCCAAAAGGTGCAAACATCATTGAAGGATGTATCACCGACTCCGCGTTGTTATCAAATGCTATGCAAGATTCAGATGCAGTATTCCATCTTGCAGCAATAGCATCAGTTCCATTGTGCGAAGCAAACCCAGCGTGGTCGGATAAGGTAAATCTTCAAGCAAGCCTTGAGATAATTTCAGCAGCGAATTGCCCCGTAATTTTTGCCAGTAGTGCAGCAATTTATGGCGAACCAGTTGAAATCCCAATTGCAGAGAATCACCCGATTTCACCGGTCGGTTATTATGGTCAGCAAAAAGCCACTATTGATGGTAACATCTGTTCTCTAGATCCACAATCAACACCTGCTTGTGCACTACGATTCTTCAATGTCTATGGCACAGGGCAGGACCCTTCTTCACAATACAGTGGGGTGTTGTCAATTTTCATTGATAGAGCATCAACTGGACGCCAGATTACTATATTTGGAGATGGTGAACAAACCCGGGATTTCATCCATGTTTCAGATGTGGTACAAGCTCTACTTCTAACCGGCTCTTCTCTTGTAGATGATGGTGTATCATCGCCAGCACACGCGTCAGCATTCAACATCTGTACTGGCTCCCCAGTCACCCTCAATGAGGTGG
>CBFHYB010000087.1:0-6786 GCA_965659915.1 Candidatus Thalassarchaeaceae archaeon | reverse complement strand
GGATGCCGCCAGGGCCAATGCCACCAGGAATGATGCCACCTAGTGGAATGACTCCACCGCAAGGCCCTCCACAAGGTCCTCCACAAGGCCCATCACAAGGCCCTCCACAAGGTCCTCCACAAGATCCACCGCAAGGCCCTCCACAAGGTCCACCGCAAGGCCCCCCACAAGGCCCTCCACAAGGTCCTCCACAAGGTCCACCTGAATCGAGTGAAATTGAAAAAACCGATGGAGTGAATGTTGAGTGAACCAAGAATTGGAAAATTATAGTTCTACTACGCCAATTGATGAAGAATTAAAAGGGCGATTCAAAGTATTGAGAATTGTTGCTTTCATGCGATGGATAACCCTACTTGCTGGTCCTGCTGCAATATTGATAGATGATTACATTCAACCCTGGTTATTGAGGCAAGGTTTACCTTCAATTTTAACAATGGAGGATTTGAGTAGATTTCTTTTCTTAGATGTCCTAGGTATTTCGAAGTATGTTGATGAGGAACAATTTCTTGCATTTTATCATCATGTAAACATCGTCTCTTGTTTTCTGTTTGTATTGTTTGTAGGTTGGGTATTAATCGCCAAGAAAAAAGCGGTCATTGCAGCTCGTGATCTAACACTTATGCAAGAAAAAATGAGGGGGAGTATTTGAGGTGGGAGAATACCTCTTGGAAATTTGTAGTGGACGAGCCGCTTGGCAAGTTCAACCTTCTTCCTCTGACCCAATTGAAATGAATGAGGTTGCTGAAAAAATTATCGCTTCGGGCTGGGAATGCACACTTAAAAATCGATTATGTTACACGTTTTCTGGTTCAGTCAACTTGACACTTTTTCCAAGCGGAAAGTTATTGATTAAAACAGCAGATCAGCAAATTGCTGATGAAATCGCACAAACACATGTTGAAACTTGGCTACGTTGAAATCTCGGGTTTGACGGTTTGTTTGAAGAGGGGATGCCACGACGGTCTCCTGTTATGAGCGGCGATGACTCACATTGGCAAGCCTTAGTTGACAGGGTTAATCAGGGTCTACCGATAATTTATCCAACCCCAAATTTACCTGCTCTTGGTTGTAAACCTACTTCAGATGCTCTAGATGAATTATTCAGATTAAAACAGAGAGGAGATGATATGGTTGTATCTCTAGCCGTGGCTGATTTAGAACAAGCAAGTGAAATTGTTGAGATACCAAAACAAGCGAGGAAATTGTTTGAGGATTTCCCACCATCAACATTGACTCTAATCCTACCAGCACTCAAAACTCTTGACAAACGAGTTGGGGGTGATTCCATTGCTATTCGTATCATTACAACAGGAATTTGTGTAAAACTTCTCAGAGAAGTTGGACCACTTACAGCAACTAGTGCGAACATTAGTGGAGTGAAACCTGTGGCAGATTGTCAAAAGGCTGCGGAGGCATTGGGAATGAGTCCGATAGCATTCATTGCTGGTACTTGTTCAAATGAACCACCCACTACGTTGATACGATGTGATGACTACGCCACCCTCACATCGGGTGAGCAATTACAGGTTCTCAGAGAGGGTATCATAAGTAAAAAGGAGGTGAGTTCATGGTCAATGAAGAAGATTTGAAAATCTGGCGTGATGCTGGGCATGTTGCTCGCAGAGCATTAGAATCCATCAAAGATGAAATCAAACCTGGCGTCAGTTGGAATGATGTCATTGAATCTGCTGAACGCTATATTCGCCGCCATGGTGGCAAAGCTGCCTTCCCAACAACAATTGCAGTGAATGACATTGCCGCGCATTACACAACCGACCACAATGAAAGTAACCCACCTGGTTGGGAACAAGATATGGTGTTCAAAAAAGGTGATTTAGTTAAACTAGATATTGGAGTCCATGTAAAAGGCGCTATTGGAGATAATGCACTTACACTAGAGGTAGGTAATAGTAACAAACACACCGATCAAATCAAGGCTTCAATAGAGGCTAGGGATGCATCGATTGAGAAGATGCACCCCGGAACCCCTTGGCATGAAGTGGGGGCTGCTGCTGAACAGGCTCAAACCGATGCGGGGTTCGCACCCATCAGTAATCTCTGTGGCCATCAACTTGAAACTTTCAATTTACACGCCGGTACTTCGGTTCCTTCGTATGCTTGTGGACCTGATAACCCGTCCTTCAAGGGTGAAGTCACACAAGGTGGAATTTTTGCAGTTGAACCGTTCAACACTACAGGTGAACAGGGATTAATAGAAAATATAGCACCTAGGAATTCAAGCAATATTTGGCGAATAACAGGAGATATTTCAGTAAAGAAGGCTTTGGCAAAAAACAAGTTGAAGCCATTAGGAGCTACAATGGCAAAATATCTTGAAGAACGATATCACCAGTTACCATTTGCAGAAAGATGGGCATTCCCGTTGCTAAAAAAACCGTTTCCAAATGAAAATGAAGAAAGCCTACAAAGTAAATGGGATGCTTTGACAAAGAAATTAATCAACATTCGATTCCTTGAAACATACAACATGCTAAGGTGTGCGGATGGAGGATTGATTAGTCAATACGAACACACTGTATGGATCGCTCCTGGCGGCGCTGAGATTCTCACAATTGAATAAATTATGTTGTGAATAACAGCCTCACAAAAGCGAAATCGGAGTATCTGCAATTGAAAACGATTTTATGCCATCACTGTAAGGGCTATTGTGAACAGGGCCGTTGAGTGTTCTTCGTCGAGTGTGCATCCCATCCCCTCTACGTATACCTCTCTCCCTGTTCACCTTTCTTTTTTGATGGGTGGGCTAAGCCATAAATCGTGACCAAATTATACTGAATTATATTTGGAATTAAATCACCTGTTGATGAAACTCTACAAAATAATTGTACTAGTGCGATGATGTTATATTTTCTAACATGATACTCTAAATAACCATCTAATATTAGACCAGTGATGCGTTTAGGAATGGGTGTATTGCGATTCAATCCGGCAGTTACCTTAATATCAATAGGCATCATAGGCGGAAGCACCCCCGCTGGGGGAATGAGGACTAAAAATGATGAAGAACGAGAAGAATGAGCAGGCAGTCAGCCCGGTTATCGCAACCATCCTAATGGTAGCAATCACCGTCGTGTTGGCCGGAGTACTGTACGTGTGGGCAAACAGCCTAGCAAGTGAGGGCACAGATACCTCAGCTAGCACACTGAACACCTACACAGCAGATGACGCAGATGACGAAGCAAACGATGCAGCTGGTGGAGCAGACACACTGATCCGCATGCAGATGACTGGTAAGGATGACCTAGCATGGTCATTCGTTAAGGTCACACTAAGTGTAGGCGACAATGTCTACACATGCAGCGTAACAGCAGGCGATGACTGCACTATCAGCCAATCCGCTGGTAGTAACGACAACGCATGGGAACCTGGGGAGTACATCTTCCTAAGTGAAGGCACAGCAGAAATCTGCAGTGCACAAGGCTGTAACGTCGGTATCTCCGTAACAAACGGTGGCCACACAGTTGCTGGTGACAGCAGCCAGATGGTTAACTGAGCGCTGAAAAGCTGTTCAAGTAGAAAACACAAGTAATGCAAACACGGTCCTCGTTGGGTCGCCTTCGGGCGGGTCAACGGGGGCCATTTTTTTTTGTAAAAATTTCACTACCTAGTGAATTAATGCTAAGTGCTAAAGTCTTGAATCATTGAATTACTGTAATTGGTCAAAGCGATTAATTGATTCTCGAACCTCTTGAATAGGTCTCCATATATGTGACTTCAAACGAAGTACGATTCTCAGGTGTACCCACACTAGAATAGCCATTGAATGAGCAAACGAAGTTAATGCATTCATCGGGCGAATGGAATCGTATCCTAAGACACGAACTGCAAATGGGGGAGATAGTATTGCAAGGAACATAGACAAATTTAGTGCCGCAACACTGAGTGGGAAAAGAGTCCATTGATGTGGATTTAGTGCCACTGACAATAGTACACCAATACCACAGGCTAGAGAGGCAATAACTAGGGCTGGCATTTTGATATGTACGTAAAACAGGGTTCGCATTGTCATTCGCATTGGCGCCCCCATTTTCTTAGAGAACATCAAATCTGAATTGCGCCAAAGATGGCGCACGAGTCCTTGGGCTCGCCGCATCCTTTGGCTATGAATTGCTGATAGCGATCTTGGCACGGCTTCAAAGAAGTGGATATCAGGGTCATGTATTGCTCTCAACCCTTGCCTACGTGCTTCAACTGCTAGTTGTGAATCATCTGCATTGGAATCCGCTACAACACCCGCGTTGATTGCACTACGACTGTAAGCGGCTAAAGAGCCCTCAAAAATGGGAGTTGAATCTAGGCGACTTTCCGCTTCTCTCGCACGATTATAGTATGAACGATATGCATTTGATTCCAACATTGGTTTGCCATTTTCATCTATTGGTTGTTGCTGTCCACAAACTGCACCAATTTCTGGATTCAAAAACCAACGCCCAATTCTCTCCAAAGAATTCACCGCTAAACGTGAATCTGCATCAGTGAGAACTACCACTTCGCTATCAGCATGGGATTCGGCTAAACCCAGATTTACCGCTGCAGATTTACCTGCAACACTAGTTGTTGATAGAAGCCGAACGAGTGGGCCAAACTCTGGAGCTTTAGAAATCCAATCTTCAACGACTTGCATGGTTTGGTCTGATGAGCCAGTGTCAATTACCAGAACCTCAAGCAATTCCCTTGGGTAATGCTTGAGCGCTAAATCGGCCAATTTTCCTGCAATCACCAACTCTTCATCCCGCACACAGATTATCACGGTCATTCTTGGGAGGGGTTCACCGCTTGCGTCCGGAAAAGTTGGAAAAGGGTGTTTATTCAACCATTTTCGGTTAAACCAATCCTGTAAAAGTAAGGGTAACACAGCGACTGAACCGAGGCCTATTTCTGCAATAATCAGCCATTCAGTTGGTGTCATTCGGACAACTCCTGAATTGAATTTTGATAAAGTTCTGCCCACTGTTTACCTAGCATTTCTGGCGTCTGTTGGGTGACAGACCCGGGGCCAGCAGATGACATTTTTTCCCAGCGATCAGAATCTTTGAGCACCTTCTCAATAGCATCTGCCCATTCGTTAGAATCTAAGTTTTCAACGATGATTCCGCCATCTCCTAAAATGCCTTGACAAGATGGGGAGGCCATTACCGGTAAGCCGCATGATAGAGCTTCCATGGCCGCCACCGGCATACCCTCGTAATCAGATGGTATCAACAGTAAACCGGCGGTTGTAAGTAACTCATCTTTCTCCTCACCAGTCAACCATCCTCGAGCATGTATCCCTTGTTCTGGACCCAAAGCCCCTACCCACTTATGATCTGGAGAAACTCCTGAAAGGTGAAGATGTACATCGTGACCACGGTTTCGCAATTCTTGTGTGACTTTGATTGCTAACTGATGTCCTTTGATAGGTGATGGCCGGGCGAGTAAAATCATCAAATTAGGGTCTCGATTAGATGTATTAATCATCCTTATTGGGGGGGCTGGCGAGCCGATAACCTGTAATTTTTCCAAACCTATTTCCTTTTTATGACGGGGTGTCAAAGCAACGGGTGTTACCAATTGATGGGATGTAATCTTAAAAAATTCAGTTCTGACCGAGTTAGAATTAAGCAGAAAGGAGTTGAAATTTCCTGCATGAATTTGTAAAATAACCGGTACCTTTGCGTTAATGCACAATTTAACTGCTCTAATCTTTCTCCACCATGAATAACTGGTAGCCGTATGAATATGAACGACGTCTGGGGGGTTATTTTTGAGTCTAGATTTCAGTTCTCTCTTAGCAATACGCCATGCATTAATTTTTGCTAACACTGAACCATCAACATGTGTGTTAATAGATTCAGTAATCCAATCTATTGGAGGATGCTTGAGATGGTGTCTAATTGTAGCCTGCATACCACCTCGACTTTCTACCGGGCCGACATGTAAGACTCGCTTCAACCCAACCACCTTTGGTGCGGGGGAGATGGAGCAACGATATAGGAGTCGGCATTTCGGGTAATCGTGAAACTTCTCTGGGTGACAGCAAAGCGGCTCGGTAAAGACCTCGCCAGCACCACGCAATTAGCGGTCACAAACTCATTGGCAAAAAGGGGATGGGACGTCACAATCGTTGCACCAAAAGGTGGTGCACCTCAGGAAAGTGGTCTTTCAAATACGTTGGATAAAGACGAAAGTAATTCTAAACATACTTTTTTCGAAGTCAAAAGATCTCGTAAACCAGGATTAGGGTGGCTGACCTTCGGCAGTCATTTGAAGAAAAAGTTGCCAGATGTGGTAAATGATGGTGATTTTGATGTTGCATTAGTGGAATGGCAAGCGGTCGCAGGTTCACATAAAGCACTGACGCAGTTCAATATCCCGTGGCTAATTGTTGATAGAAGCCCACCGGTTTTCCGTTCCCTTGCTGGGCGACTTCAATGGTTTGAATATCGCCGAGCATACAAATTAGCCAGCAAAAACGGAGTCGCTGGTTCGGTACCAAAATCACAAGCATTAGCTGAATGGAATCGCCAGCATAAACGGATTATTGAACCCGTTATCATTCTAGAAGCTGGTGTTGATGTATCAAGATTCAAACCTTCAAATTTTAATGAAAAGCCGACAATTATTCACCACGGACAACTCGATAAAGAAAGAAAAATAATGCGATTAGTGGATATTGGTTCACTCATTGCTGCAAGAGGAATTGATTTCAAAATGAGAATTGCTGGAGCAGGGAATTGTTTGGCAGAGTTGCAGAAAACAACCACTCAACATGAATGGTTGGAGGTT
>CBFHYB010000086.1:0-6822 GCA_965659915.1 Candidatus Thalassarchaeaceae archaeon | reverse complement strand
CGAGCATGTAGACCAGCCCACCTCCGAACACGCTCCACAGCGCCTTAGCGGTGATGATTCTACGAACAGGGGGCGTCGAGAAGATGATTTGGAACCCCTCTGTAATCGTCCCAACGGTATTTGCCCAGAATCCACCTGGTTTCGGGACGTAAGGTTCCTGTGGGATGTCTATTGTACTATACATCAATGCACCAAAGGTGAAGGCAATTGCATTGGTCACGAAGGCAACTTCAACCCCATAGGCTGCAACAACAAAACCTCCGAGGCTCGCACCAAGACAGAGAGCAGCACTCCATGTACCACTGTTGAGGGCATTAGCCGTCAGTAACTCATTATCTTCAGTGATGTTTGGAATCGATGCGTTTTCTGCCGGTACAAACACTGCTCCTAAAATCATCAGCACGCTGGAGACTACATAGACCAACCAGACTTCATTAGCCTCATCGACCAGCAATAACAGGAGAACCGCAACAGCTGACAGTAGATTGGACCATATCATCAACCACTTACGACTGAAACGATCGGCCAACATGCCAGTGAAAACTTGAGGGAATGCCAAAGAGAACATTCGGATAACGAACAGCAGACCAATACCGAGTTCAGAACCGGTTAAATCGTAGATGAGGACGAAGAAGGCAACCGAACTGAACCATTCACCCAGCATCGAAATCGAAAGACCAAACCATAGTCGTCGATAGACTGGATTGCGTTGAAGAAGTTCGAGAAACCCGACCTCCCGTTCCTGCATGCCTTATCCTGAAACCTCTCACCTAACAACATGACCCCAACTAGTCAGGCGAAGCCTCTTCAATAACTAACTACGCCGCTAAGCGAATGACAGGCGACAACTTGGTGTGGATTGACTGCGAATTCACTGGATTAGATCCAGATGAGAATCGCTTGATTGAGATTGCAACAATCATCACAGATGCTGAATTAAACATCATCGCAGAAGGGCCTTGCCTAGCGATAAACCAACCTCAAGAACTGTTGGATGGGATGGACGAGTGGAACACGACCCATCACAACGATAGTGGGCTAGTAGAGAAAGTTCTAGAGAGTGAAATTGATGATAGCGAAGCAGAACGGTTGACCCTAGAGTTCGTGCGAGAGTACACCAAACCTAGGTCTTCACCACTTTGTGGCAATACGATTTCTCAGGACCGGCGCTTCTTGCGCCGCTATATGCCTGAGTTGCATGCACATTTTCATTATCGCAGTATTGATGTATCAACAGTCAAGGAGTTGGCAAAAAGATGGAATCCTGATATTCCTTCAATGGAAAAAACTGGAGGACACCGTGCTCTTGACGACATCCGTGAATCGGTAGCAGAACTGGCATATTACCGAGAAAGAATATTCAAATCGTGAAATTCCCATTCAATCAAGTTGGCTATTGGAAATTTTCCCATCCATATGGATATCCTTCTTCATCAACAAAGATAACATTGACTGCAGTGCCTGACCGATGAAATGAAATCAATTCTAACCCGTGAATACTGTGACCTGTTGGAGCAACACCCAAGACAGGTTTTTCTGGTGAATTTCTCCATCGACCCCAACCGCGTTTTTGGCGCACAGGAGCGACCTGTTCTGGTTCCAACTTTCTGCGTACTCCATCAGTATCATCATACCAGCCAAACGGTCCTGATGGCGAGAATTCAATTCCCAATATCATGTCAACTCCAAGTGTGTACTGAGCCGCGTCCGCATCTTGTTTGGATGGTACAGCGACTGCGTTAGGGTGCGTATGTAACCAGTGTACGAATCGCCCACCTCTTGGACCGCGGCTTTCTGAGAAAATACCGTCCGTCCATTCTTCAGGAACATGATGGACTGAGAATGAATCACCGCGATTCACTATTGTTGCATCGCCTAAGATGTAACCTTCTCCAGCAAATAACCCATTTTCATGGTCACCCCCCTCAAACATTTCATCAACATCTCGATGATGAGGTCGGTTATTATCAGCATCTAAACCAATTAGGATTTCGTCTGGTAGTGATTCTAATGACCAATGTAGGATTTGCTCAAGTGTTTCACCCGGCATCATTACTAGGCCACGATAACCCTCTTTATTGGCAAGTGAATCAGCATTGTACGCCGACATTGCTTGGGCCAGCCAACCGTCCACCATGCACACGCTCCGGCGGTGAATCCTTAACAGGATTGGCACTGCATCAGTACCGCAGGCGATACCATGGCACGCAAGAAGAAGGGATTAGGTGGCTTCATTGGTGGCTTGACAGGCACGCCATATGACCGTTTAAGCCGCCATATTGAGAAAACCGCTGCCAATACCCCAGGGGATACTTTGGGTAGAGAGTTGAACAAGATTGTGAAGATTGTTAGACGAGAGTACGACCAAGAGAATCTAGACGAAGAGGAGCATGACTTGTTGGTTGAAGATATTGAGACTGCTCATCCTGATGGCAGAACATTTCCAAAATTATTGGAAGATTCTGACGAATTCTATGATGAGGGAAATATGCCTGATGCACCAGATTTAGAATTAGGTGGCCCAGTTAACCTAGATGAATTGATGCGCTCTTCCAGTGATTCTTTCCAAGGTTCGTGGGGTTCTGACGAGTATGATGATTACAAACGTAAAATGGCGGAAGAATTCTACAAAGATAGTGATGAAGCAATAGCTTCTGGGGATCACGACCAAATGCAATCACAAGACCCTGTGGCAGGTCGTGTTTTCCACAATGTGGAGGACACAGCATCAGAAGTCAAGAAAGATATTCTTCGAGAACAAGGAGTTGATGTTGATTCCGAAGAAGAAGAAGATGAAGATTACTATGTTGATGACGATGGTGTCGAATGGTGGCGAGATGATGATGGGGCTTGGTGGTTCAGAGAACCTGGCCAAGAAGATTGGTATCCCGGTAAATAATTCATTCATTCATCGATATTTCTTGCCCAAATATTGAGATTTGCAAGATTAAACTTCAAAATTGCTTGGTCAGCCCCGGCATCAAGCATAGCTCGATTTGCAAACCCTGCAGAACTAATTCCTATGATTTGGCTAGGACGTTTCACATCTTCTGCATTGACTGCATCATTCAGCATTCTAAGAACTTCTAATCCCTTGAATGGTGGCATGAATTGGTCTAGAAGTAAGATATCTGGTGCAAATTCCTTGATGACTGTAACAGCATCTTCAGAATTCCATTTTTGTTCAAGAGTAATTTGGCTAGTATCAACATTTCCAGAACTTAATAATGCTTCAATATCGTAAGAATCTTCGAAAGCTAGAACACGCATCAAACCATACCACTGATTTTTGTTTATTCGTCTTGTATTTCATTCCTCTCTCTAAAACAGAATTTGGCCGATTAATTCAAAGGTTGGTTCCAATGTTGGTAAAACCGTTCCATATGGTTAATGGCACCCCGTCTCAGCATTTTATTCCAATTAGCCGCGCTGAAATAAAGTCGCTAATATTGGCTGAAGCAGGGGAAAATTCTGATAATATAGCAAAAATATCAGAATTATTGGAAGCACTTTGGCATCACAGAATGCATTCTACTCAAGAATCTCTAAAACAAATATACTCAAATTTTGATCCTGATTCAATCGATGAAACCCCTGAAATTTTTGATCCAACAGATTTCATGACTCAATTTAGAGAAGCCCTAAGTGATGGGAACTGGTTAGAAATTACAGATGAAGAAATGCAAGCAGCATTGGATGGAGAGGATATATTTCCGATAAGCCTAGATGTTAGATTTGAAGAATTCAAACTTTTAGAAACTTACAAACTCGGGGAAAAGACGATCAAAAGTTCCCACGAACCTTCACTATTCGAGAAATTGGTGCTGAGAAAGAAACCAACCGAGGTTGATTTGGAGGTGTATGAACGAATTATACAAATAATGCAGTTCCGTGAGCAGGAGTGGTTTGTAGAAAACAAAACTTTACGAAATTATCCCGGTATGGAGGCAAAAGGATTACACTTGAGGCTTTTCAAAACTATTCCGAAACTCGATTTGGAGGTAATATTTCCAAATACTTCACCAAAAATGAGGCGTATAGACCAAATGAAAATATTAGCCCCTTTGATAGGTGGGTTAGCCACTCTTGGGATGAAATTCGGGCCACTTCTTTTTGGCTATGGTTCTGGGGGAACATCTCTTGCACTTATCGGTGGTATTTTATCAGCTTTAGCAACTTATATTCTCAAGTCTTGGACTAAATATATGAAGACTAAAGAGGCATATCTCTCACAAGTTTCTAAAGATCTTTACTTCAAAGGTCAAGCAAATAATCAAGCAGTCATCAATATGGTGATTGATTTTTCAGAAGAACAGGAAGTAAAGGAGGCTTTACTTGCTTACTCATTTTTGTTGTTGGATAGTGAGCAACAGCATACAATGGATTCACTTGATACCCGAATTGAAAATTGGTTAGAAAAACATGGTGTAAATGTTGATTTTGAGGTTGATGATGCACTAAATAAATTAGTCGAATTAGGGTTATTGAACCGTGAAGGCAATGAGAGTGATGGTGAAAATTCATTTTCTTCCAAGGAGCGAATTACAGTACTAGATCCAAACGCAACATTGGCACGTTTGGATGAAATATGGGATGGCATTTTCAATTACTAAATTGCCGAAATAGAATTTCAAACGGTTCCACCAGCAGATTCCCAATATGAGGTAATTTCTCCACTATCAGAAAGTCCACCTTTGTGAATTTTCACGATTCCACCATCTGAGTTGACGAAGACAACCGATGGTCTAGAACTAATTTCTACCTCCTCGGCTAGCTCTATTCCCTTAGCAAAGGGGAAATCTAAAGTTTGGCCTAAATCATCACCATCGTCATCATATGAATTTGATCTATCATGCCATTCTGATAGGCTAATCCCTTGAGGGTTATCAGCAGGGTCTGTACTTAACACAATAATTGCAGGCCCATTCAAAGTTGAATTAATTGCGTGCATTGTTGAATGGCAGGGGGAATCACACCATTCGGCTGAAAAAATTACGATGTATGGTGCACCAGCATAATCGCTATTTGAATAGGTTAATCCGTCATCTGCAACGGTTGAAAATTCGGGAAATGGTTCTAGTTCTGGTTCATTCTCACCCTCACTAAATATTCCACCAAACCATGCAAGAGCAAGTAGGCAAGCGGCAACCGCACCAACGAGCAATTCTTTCTGCATATTTTTAGGATAAAATCTAATGTATATAAATGTCAACAATAAACGACAGTCCTTATTGATTCATAAGAAAGGGCGGATTCGAAAATTCATGAATAGAGTTGCAGTGTGGTTTTGCATTTTTCTCACCTTCCTCCTTTTTACATCACCAATTGTTGATGCTCAGGATGATTCAGACGGTGATGGTTTCAATGATGAAGATGATGCTTACCCAGATAATTCCGAAGCATGGTCTGATTCAGATGGTGATGGTTATGCAGATCAACCAGGTCTCAATATATCCGATGATTGTCCTAATACTGTGGGGTCATCTAATCGTTATATGAATGGCTGTTACGATACGGATAGAGATGGAATTCCTGATACACTTGACGATGATATAGACGGAGATGGCATTACCAATGATTTAGAATTGGCTTCATCTACTGCCCTGAAGAAGTATGACATATTCAACGCCAACGATGTTCCGCCAGATTTCGATTGGGATACTATTCCCGATGTGCTTGATGATGATGACGACAATGATGGTTGGTCAGACCAAATCGAATTAGAACGAGGTAGTGATACATTCAATGAAAGTGTTACTCCATTTACAATGTATGGAGGTAATACCGGGTGGTTCTATGTATCTGGTGCAGGTTTTGTCACTGATTATCGTAGCGATGGTACTGAGTTTTCACTATCTTGGCTACTTTCTGCTCTGAGTTCTGAATTAATTATTCCAATTGCCCTGATTCCTATTTATTTTGGAGTCTGGTATTATAGACATAGAACATTCAAAAGATTTGATGAAGAACTTGAGAATACAAATGATATAACAAAATTGAGAGAAGTTGAAATCAAAGTTGGTGAGGCAATGCGCAGTAGGAAATTACAATCTCATCACGGTGTTATTTTAAGAAATGTAATTGAAACTAAAGAGAATGACCTTGATAATCTTTGGTTCAAGAGATATGGGTCCTCTGACTCAGAGGAGTGAATTACACTTCTTCTCCACTTTCTAATTGTGGAACTATAAACCAGTGAGAATCCCCTTCCGGTCTGTCAATAATTGGCAGACCTAGTACACTGCTTTCATCAAGTGATACGCCTATTCCAGACACAGCACAGGGTGAAGGAAGGTAGTCCTCTCCGGACTCGGATAGTTCCACTCGGATGGCATGACCGGCCGGCAATATGACATCCAGCGGATTGAATTCCATCAACATCACATATGTTTGCCCAAGTAATACGGCATTTGCTTCGTATCCCCCATCCCTATACCGTAAATCCATGGTTGCGTGCCCTAGCCTCAATCCGGTTTCATCATCATACATAGTAGCGAAGACCTGTCCACCATTACAAGGTATGAGGGGTGTTTGAACTGAAAGATGCAGAGTTGGTAATCCAGAGATCACTACATCTTCTTCAAAACTTGGAACAATAAATGAAGCATCGGCGTTGGCTGAAACCCAATTACCTGTGGTTTCAGCATTATCTAGAGAGATTAATTCCCATTGGGTATCTTCAGCCGGCCATTTTTCTTCCGCGTGCCAATGGCCGTCGTTGGTTTGAACTTGAGCAATTGCTCCTGGTTCATCTCCGATACCTTTCAGATAATAATTGAACCAATTGTACAACTCTATTGCCCAGTCCATACGACTCATATT
>CBFHYB010000085.1:0-6881 GCA_965659915.1 Candidatus Thalassarchaeaceae archaeon | reverse complement strand
TACAAGCAGGTTTCTTTGACATCCATAACTGTAGGGCAGTGGCGAGATATTCAGGAAATGGTATTGTCTGCAGAAGGTACCCTTCGCTCTTCATGTGGCAGATTGATGGGTAGACTTGACTTGTTGATTGCTGACCGCGACGAGGATGGAAATACAGTTGGTTGGATTGTTGCCGATTTGAAAACTGGTAAACCACCAGATGGTGAACTTTACGATACAGTAAGCAGACAACTTAGAATGTATCGTGATTTGGTTATTGCTAATAATCCAAATCACCCAAAAATAACCGCTGAAGGTTGGTACACAAAGACTTCCGAAGTTTATGCGGCCGAGGGTCCAAATGTATTGGATGAGGCGTTTACAGCATGGGAAGCAAGCAAACTCACTCCCGAACCATTTGATGCAACACCAAGCAGTGAAGCGTGTGGTTTCTGTGAATGGAAAGCATGGTGCCCATCATGGATTTGGTCACGTGCTAATGGAGAAATGGAATCATATGGGACTTTCCGAGATTATGTGGTGCAAGTCCACCGTCTAGAAGATGATTGTTCAGTTGGTTTGGTTGAAATCATGCGCCCCAATAATATGGATGGGGACATGGTTCTAACAGGGCAAAAATACGGAGTTGTTTTCGCTGGATACGCTAAAGAAAACATCAAGAAATTATCTGACCTTGCCTGGGAAGGACCGGTATTACTTGGCAGTGTTAATGTTGCTGGTTCAAGTTGGAAGATGGGAGACTGGTGTGATGTTTTACCTTGGAAACCACTGCATCGTTCAGAGCGTGATTGAACCCACATCAGTTCAACTTCACGAGATGGATTCGTACTACATTTGCCTTACCACGATGTAGATCTGATTCATCAAGAATTGTTGATTCAACCTTACTGTGTAGAATTTCAAAACCATCACCAATTACCGCCATCACCTCATCTAAGTCCCAAAGTAAGTCTAGTGATGTTGGGCCACCACTATCCATCTCAAGTTGACTTGTATGATATCCCTCGGTGATGAAATGGCCACCCACTTTTAGTGAATCTAACATACGTGGATAATGAGTGGTAAACACATTCCATGGAACATGGAACCAAGAACATGCAATTAGGTCATATTCTTGGGATTTGAAAACTCTAGTCTCTAGGTCATCTACTTCGTAAGTAACTGAAACATCATTTTCAGCAGCAAGTTTAGCGCATTTTCCTTGACCCACAACCGAGAGGTCAAAGACATGGGTATCCCAACCTTTTGTTGCCGCCCAGACAGCGTTCCTACCCTCGCCATCTGCGGGAAATAATGCCTTACCCACTGATAGCGGAGAAATTCTTTCTTCAAGCCAGCGATTGGGTTCTCGGCCATAGGCCCAGCCATCAGTGCTGAATCTAGCATCCCAAGCATCAGCGCCGAACTTGACATTGCTCAATCTGCAACCCCTCCTCAGTCTGGTAATCCGCGTGACTCTTCTAAGTGTGAGCGGATGCTGTTCCTGTCATCCTCATGAAATGGCCCATTTGGTGACAGTAACCAGTTGATGTAACCTTCATCATTTGTTGATAGTTGATTCAGTGTGGAGCCACGGTGTCGGCCAAAAGCGATGACGAGATTTCTGCCATCAATACGTATTTTCCCATCCGAATCAAATGGTTCTAAGTCATCATATCCTGGTCCTAAACTTCCTGAAGAATCAGAACTGGAACCTGCTAACCAAGTCTGTAAATCTTCAAGTGGACGGCGAAATGGTTTCGGATTTTCATCCATCATTTTCCAAAGAAGGAGAAGAGAAGCCGCCGCATCAGCCGCCGCATCGTGTGCATTCTCTAGTTTGACCTTATATCTCTCACAAAGTCGACCCAATCCATGGGGTTTGGGCAATTTCAATTTCCTTGCAACTTGAAGTGTATCAATAATGGCTCGAGGTTGAGGCATGGTTTTACCAAACCTAAGATATTCTTTAGCCATGAATGGCCAATCAAATGCTTTGACATTATGACCAACTACAACTGAATCTGTGAATAGTTCATTCAGTTGCTCAATATGGTGTCCAAATAATTGCTGATGTTTGACATCAGCGTCGCTTATTCCGTGAACTCGAAATGAATCAGAAGGAATGCTTCGTTGCGGATTTACTAATGACTCAAAATGAATTGAGGAACCATCATGGTCACTACCAACAATTGCAAATTGAATGATGCGATGTGTATTCATCCGCAAACCCGTAGTTTCCAAATCAAATCCAACTACGCGACAACCAGCAAGTGGGTCGTGTGCCATATACAGTCTCGGGCGGGTCGGCCCCGTTTGAAGTTGTGGAAAGTGAGTCAAAGATGGGTGAAGCCTATGTGTGAGTGCATTGTTTGCCATGCATGGGATGGATAAGCCGGTTGTTTGGGCGGTCGGCCACTGTTGATGAAGAGCCTAAGACCTTTGAAGAATTAGAACAAGAGGTTCAAGGGCAAATCGCCGAAGATTATGCACAAAAAAATGTTGATACTCAAAGTGATGTTCTTTCTGAACTAGATGATGATACCTTGGCGAAGCCTAAAGTTGAGAAAAGCGAAGTTCCAGTTGATTTTCATGTTGATAAAGCTGAAGCAGATGATTTGCTAGTAGAATCTCCAATGGAAGATCATTATGCGATGAATGAAGGTGATGCTGTTGACCCGCTAACAGCAGATAGACACTTGTCGGAGGCAGCGGAATCTAACTCTGAATTGAGCGGTTATGAGTTGGTAGATGTTCCTGTGTCAGATGATGATATAGAATGGCAGAAAACCGACGAGTGAAATCATTTGGCGTCTTGTAAACCGTGTTTGTTTACTCAAAAAGTAAGACAATATAGCGTCATACTGTTAAACGATGGTTTTTGCTCGTGAAATTATGAGGGGCGAGAAGAGAGCAATTGCAGCGCGTTCTTACTGCCTTGCAATTATTATGTTGGCAAGTGTTCTCCTAGCTGGCTGCACTAATCCAATTGGCCCGCCTGAGCCAACAGCCTCACTGACAGTTGATGTGGACCAAATCAACTCGGGTGAACCAATTAATTTCGATGCGCGCGAATCTTCAACTCCGGATGCAACAGTAATCACACAATTTTCATGGGATTTTGGTGATGGTTCAACCACAACGACAACTCAAGGGTTGACTAATCATGTATATTCAACGCCTGGCACTTACGAAGTATCTCTGATTGTGGAGAATGACCAAGGTGGCACAGATGAGACTCATTGGACGATTTATGTAAACGCATACCCAATAGTTGAACTTCTATCTCAGCCAACAGCTAAGGTGGGCGAATCCATCACACTCAACGCTGAGGGTTCATCCGATCCAGAAGGAGGAGTTCTCGCTTGGGCTTGGGATTTGGATTTAAGCGATGATTCCGATGGTGATGGAGATTCTAGGAATGATGTTGACTCAACAGCATCATCAATTACAATGATTCTCAATAAATCGGGGGCATTTGAAGGAGCGGTTCAAGTTACTGACGACCGCGGTGCATCAGCGCGTGAGGCATTCCAAGTCAATGTCAGTACACGGACTTGGCAAGTAACGTGGGAGCAACAGCGAGTGACAGAAGATTGGGATGGATATCTTAAGCAAGGTGAATCATGGACACATTCTCACGAGCCTGGAATCGAAGCACGTTTGATGGAGGTCAATGCGACCTTGACATTGACAATGGATATGCTTCCACATCAAATGCCACAAGACAACTTTACTCTGAGATTGGCAGTACCAATCAGTGGTTGGGATGCTGAATCAGCAACAAGCCAAGAAAATGTGACTAAGTCCCCAACGGCTTACATTGAGCGAGATGGTATGAATCCAGTGCCAACGGAATCAAGCACTTATCAGTCAGATTATGCAGAAGACCTCCTTACATTTATTTTGGATAATGCTGCTGCACGCTTTGGCCAAGGTAACTGGACTTGGCAGGTGACAGCCGATGAGGCTGATCCAGATTTCTGGGTGGATTGGGATGGTGCAGACCCCGATGAAGGAAATGATTGGAAGTTGGAAGTCGAATTCGTCATTTTGGTTCCACGTATTTCAGAAGTGTTTGAATGAGTAATAATCGCTGATAAACGGCTAATTTTACAATTTATAATTGCGTTTGGCCAATAAATGAGTGTGAGTAGCCAATGCGAACTTTCTAACCCCGAGTAGTGTTGGCCCAGTACGGTAGAGATGGTTTCAGCGATGGACATCACCAAAATTGGTGTGCGTGACAGAGTTGTCATTGACCTTAAAGTTGAGATGGATAATCCTGATGACTATCAATTTCAACCACGTGTTCACTTAGATGGAAACATGGTCAGAATCACCAATGAAGGCTATTCTGAAGAATTTGCAAGCGCTGAGTTAGATGACGATGTGTTGGTAGCAGCACAGAGAGATCGCTTCGTTGAGTTACGAATTAAATTCTCTGTAACTGGAATGCACGGCGTGCTCAATCACATGCACCCATATCCCAAAGACGGAAAAGGCAAGAAACTTGCGAATTCAAACTGGAAAACAGTTGTTCCTTTGCTCTGAAGTTGATATCCGATGGGTATTCCCACCGGTCTTTGATAAGCAAGTGATGAACAATTAGGACTGATGCAGAACGGGTTAGGTAGTCAGAAACAGGCAAGGCGCAATCGATTGAAATCGGAAATATTGGACTACGTTAGTTCAAATCCAAATTGTACCGCGAGCGAAATAGTCGCTGCGTTAGCAAATGATAGGCGTATGAAGAATCATGGTTTAACACCAAGAAAAGTGGGCTTTTTCATTCCACGATATTGCAAGGAAATCCTGTGGAATCAAGATACTTCCACCGGAAAGAGAGTTTACGTTCTTTCTTGATTTCCGGCGGGATTATATCGGCTGGGTAGGTCGGCAGGTCGCTGGACCCATAGTGTAGCCTGGATATCACTGGGGCTTGCGGAGCCTCAAACCCGTGTTCAAATCGCGGTGGGTCCGCTCTAATTCTGATTGTTAGGCGTAGCTAGATTGACAATTTCTAATTGAACGACTAGGGCTTTCATAATGTTTGATAGTCAATAGATGGGATAATATTCCGTTTATGTTCTCCTAGAGAATATGAGCACTGTACTACTGTTGAAGGAAGAGTGGTTTGAGAAATTGAATGGGTGGTATCAGGGAATTATTCTTGGTGGACTATTTGCTCTAGTATTTTGGGTCTATAATGAATCATCATTACCAATTGGTGCAAATTGTACTTGGTTAGCCAGTCCTGGAACGGATGCCCTCGCTTTCTTCGGTGCAGCTATTTGCATGTGGCGAGGAAAAGTGCATAACGATTTCTGGGTGGCAGCATTTGGTGCCAGCGTGACAGTAATCCATATCTGTCAATTTGTAGTAGCAAAGAGTCTGTTCTAATCGGTTTGATTGATATTCAACAACACATCCCCGACTTGTGGCAGTTGTATTGAGGAGGCGGGTTGACTGGCCGATGCTTGATGTGGCAAAGGTGGTTTTTTACCCGCAATATTTTGATTTAGCACATCGTTTTTTTGAGGAATCTTGGCAGCATATATGTGCAATAGATTATCCAACATTAACCCTAGAAATGAAGGTTGGTTTTCCAGCAGTTCGCACAGAAGGAGAGCACCTTGCTCCTCTTAGATACGGAGATGAGATTGTGTGCACTCTTTGGATAGAGAAAGTAGGTGATAAGTCGTGCACATGGCGTTATAAATTCGCTAACCAAAACGGACTACAAGTGTGGGATGGAAGAGTAATTACAGTCTGTGTAGATTTAGATTCTTTTGAATCAATGTCAATTCCGAGTGAACTCGCGGATTCCTTGCGTGCTTGCGGCGAGGATTGAAGGTCACAACCTCTCTCCGGAGAATATGCAGAGTGACCTGCCTGATGATGTTCTTAGTGATGAGCCGATAATGCCTGAGATACCAATAAAGCCAAATAAATCCATTCCGATTACAATAGGTGTAATCGAAATTATTGGTGCAATTCTAATGATGTTCCTTTCCTTATCAATGATACTTTCATTGATGATGGTAGATACATTGGTCGATCAAATGACGGATACTGATGCAATACAGTTTGAATTTATTATGGAATCAGGTCAATTTCATTTCAATATAGTGATGTTCTTTCTTAGTTCAATCACCTTATTTGTAGGTGGTGTTATGCTAATTAAGAAGCATTTCCGTGGCGTATATGTTAGTGCTGGAGGGGGTGCATTATTTGGATTAACATTGATTATTGGAGAAATTTGGATGGTTGTATTGGCAAAAAATAATGATGCAATTTCGTATTCATTTGGCCCATCAATTGCAATTAATGGATTATGTGCGATACTTTGTTTCTTATTCCCACTCATTATTTTGTTGTTGCCACAAGGAAAGGCGGCACTTTCACCTATACAGCATTCAAAAAATGAAGAGGAATAATTCTTCGTCATTCTCTGATTTATATTTAAATCAGATATTTTTTTCAAATATATATTGATTTTATCTAAACATTTAGAATTAAATCGCCAACTTCAATTCAGCACCGTCATTTTATTTTTCATCGGCATTGGCAATAGATATAGACGGAACGATTAAAATAACCTCCCCTCTCGTTTGTTAAGCGGGTTTCCATGTCTGATGAAGAGGTAGCAGTTGAAGTACAGAATCGTATTATGATTAAAGTAGGCGATGTTGACATTGATTTGACAGGTAGTGCAAAAGATATAGATTCAATAATGCAGAAAAGGATTCGGGAAGAAAGTTGGTCAAATGCTCTCTCATCAATTCGGTCTGCTCGTGAAATTGCTATTGCTGCAGCCCGTAGAGCAGCCGAAGAATCAGGATTGCCGGAGCGTGGAGCAGCCTTCCAGACTTTGTGCAATAATAACAACCTTACACGCA
>CBFHYB010000084.1:0-6982 GCA_965659915.1 Candidatus Thalassarchaeaceae archaeon | reverse complement strand
ACCGATGGTTGAAAGAGGGCGGGCCCTGTGGACTAGGTGAGGCGAATAGATGGCTGAAATAGACCGAGCGAAAATTCTCGCATCTGTGGGACCTATTCAAGCGGTATTAGATGCCCATGAAGGCGAGGTAAATGTTGTTTCAACTACTGATGGAATAATTTCAATTTCTCTTGAAGGAGGATGTACTGGGTGTTCAGCAACACCCACTACTGCAATGCAAATTTACTACTCTCTAATGAAACTTGAAGAAGTTAATGATGTCATTTTCCTCAATGGCGAGTTACCTGAATATATGCGGGCATTCATTGATGATAAATTAAAGATTGAACCTTGAATCTGTTTTTCACCTGTAGGTATTGGGTGTGCTGTTAAATCATTTAACTAATTGATAGATTGTTGAGTGAAAGTAAAACGCCTACGGCGAGGCTTGATAGAGGAAATAGGCTAGCCTCGCAATATGCGAAGCGGCCCTGTCACTATTTTGATGGCGACGGTTTTGTTCATCTCTCTCTTATCGTTTACTTCACCAGCACTTGCTGCTGAAGATGATGACTGCCCTGGGATTAACGGTGATTCCACCAACGATAGAAATGGATGCCCCGATACAGATGGGGATGGATGGTCCGACCCTGATGAGGATTGGAGTACTGCTGACGGAGCCGATGCTTTTCCAAATGAGAAAACCCAGTGGGCAGACCGAGACGGTGATGGTTTTGGCGACACTAATTCATTTGATGCTGTTCTGATTGATCATTTTCCTGACGATGAGAATCTTCACAGAGCCGTCCTATCAGTAGGATGTAATCCACCTGACCATACCTTGCCAATTGGCAAATCAAGTTACTTTTTATGCACTGTGAAAAATGAGGGACTTGTACCAATCAGATTAACCGCAGAATGGGATGCTAAAAAGGGCATATCAATTAGTGAACTGCCAATAAAAATTGACTTAGAAGAACATGGATTGGGTGGAGACCAGAGCGAGTTGAGATTTGATTTCACTGCTGAATCTGCAGGTGTAAGCGGTGGGTTGTTGTACTTCAATGAAAGCAGCGACCCTGAACCTATATTCTCAGTTGCATTAGGTGTTCTTGTTGAAACTTCAACACCTCAGGCAAGTAGTTCTGATGCCACCCCAACTTTGGACCCATTGAGGGATAAAGCGAACTCTGTAGCATCATGGATGAGTGCCAAAACCGGTTACAATTTTAATCTTCAAACAGTACTTGCATTGCTAATTATCGGACCATTCATTTTGTTTGTAATTGGCAGAAAAACGCAATCTTCATTGCAGGATCGGAAACTTGAACGTGAAACGTTGGAAAAAGAATCGACCAATGAAGAGGAGCGTGAAAAGGAAGTTGAACCTGAGCCAAAAGAACTCTCCTTAGAGGATATGGCAACCGACCCGAATGTTACCGAAACAAAGCCAAAACGTGGCGTGAAGGGAGCTGAGGGGAGAATTCTTGCTGATGGAATGGTGGAAGTAATGGTTGGAGAAATCGACATGCCGGAATCACCAAATGATGCATTCAATGTACTAACTGAAAACTTAGATGAATCTGAGATAGAAGGTGATGATTGGGATTCATCTTTAGATGAAGAAAAAGATGATGATACTGATTTCAAAGTCGCCGCGAAACACAGGACTAGCAAAGCAGAGGTAGATGAAGCGGTTGATGACGAGCCGAAAGCCGCTAAAAGAAAAGGCAAGAAAGTTGAGAAAAAGCAAGTTGATTCTGCTGAAACGAAGACAGACTCAACCCCTGATAAACCAGTTAGTAAATCGGTTAAGAAACAAAAGAAGGGCGGTAAAAAACGACCACCCGGAAAAGTAGGACATACTAGGGGACCTGGTGTTGACCTAAAGTGAGAAAGTTACTCTTTTTCTTCTGACTCACGACGCATTTTCATCAAATCGTGTGGATTGGATTCACCTTGGATATCTTCTCCTTTGATATTCATGCCTGCGCTTACTCCAACAGCAATACAAACCACTGCTAACACCCTTGCAAAATTTGCTGATCCGAACAGGTTGCCGCCAGCGAAATAAAGGCCGAAAAGTGATATTGCTGCGCCAAAACAGAGAAATGTCATAATCTTTTGAGCGATTTTTTCCGATTCATTCGTTCTCGAAAGAGTTCCGATACTCATCCAAATTAAGAATGATCCTGAGCAAGTCAACGCTGATAGCGACTCAAGAAGGCCGACCAACTCCATTGTTGTGGCGAAGACGAGTCAGCACTTCAACCGCGCGAGGGTTCAAGCGGGGTGACCTGCTCAACCGTAGCGGGGAGAACATGGTTTCAATGAAGTCGTGGACATTGCCAAAGAGTAGGCGGGATGACCCGCCACATTATTCCAAAGCACAAGTTGCTACTGTGCTAGAACAAGTCGCCACTCTACTCAAGTTAACGGATGCCAATCCTTTTCGAATACGAGCATACGAAAATGGCAGCCGAACGATTGCATCTCTTGAACAAGATTTGTGGGAATTAAGCACATCAGGAAAAATGACTGAGGTAAAAGGAATTGGCAAAGGAATTGCTTCACTGATTGAGGAAGCCCTTGGTGAAGGAACTTGGGGAGACCTACAGAAATTGTATGATGATACACCTGCAGGAATGATTGAGATGCTAGCAATCCCTGGACTTGGACCAAAACGAATCAAACAACTTCATGATGAATTGGGTATTGATTCCATCGCTGAACTTTCTACTGTTTGCCACGAAGGTGGTGTTGAGAAACTAGATGGTTTTGGTGCAAAGAGCCAGCAAAAAATCCTAGATGGAATTGACTTGCTGGCTCGGTTCCAAGGTCGCCGTCGTCTAAATGTCGGGCTACTTTATGGTGAAGCGTTTGAGGCACTAGTAGCCAGAATCAAAGGAGTTGAGCACGCTCAACTCGCAGGTAGCGCTAGGCGGCGTAGAGAAACAATTGGAGACTTGGATATCGTTGCCGCTGTGCGGCCAGAAAATGTTGATGCCGTCACAAAAGCAATTCTCAACACCCCAAACATTGCAGAAGTCAAAGGCGCAGGTGACAGTAAAGTGAGTGTCATTTTAGAAGCCAGTATTCTTGAACAACACATGGATCTTGGCACACTTGACAGTGGAGTGTTTTCAGCAATTGGTGGAGATGATTACTCAAGTATGGAATCAGCTGGAACCATTGACGCTCAAGTTAGAATGGTGCCACCAGAAGTTTTTGCATTCACATTAGCATACTTCACTGGCAGTAAAGAGCACAACATTCTTCTCCGACAAAGAGCAATCAATATGGGCTTGCGCCTCA
The DNA here is from genome assembly GCA_965659915.1 of Candidatus Thalassarchaeaceae archaeon. Lineage (GTDB taxonomy): Archaea > Thermoplasmatota > Poseidoniia > Poseidoniales > Thalassarchaeaceae > MGIIb-Q1. The sequence continues at coordinate 3,688 of CBFHYB010000084.1, read as the reverse complement.
ACGAATTTGGATTAATTCCTGAGGAAAAAGCCGGTGATATGAAAGGTTTAGAAGCAGCGCAATTCTCACTACCAGCAACAACTGAAGAAGAAATTTACCAACACTTGGGTCTTGCATGGGTTCCTCCAGAACTACGTGAAGACATGGGAGAAGTTGATGCGGCTGAGACAAATACACTACCTAGGCTAGTGATGCCTACTGACTTGAAAGGATGTTTCCACAACCACACAACTCTGTCAGATGGAGTTGCTACTCTTGAGCAAATGGCTGGAGCTGCGATGGATATGGACTGGCAATTTTTGGGGATTGCAGACCACTCGCAAATACTCAATATTGGAGGGCGACAAATTGGCGCTGATGCCGAAGATATGTTGGCTCAAGGTGAAGCGATGAGAGCACTCAACGAGGTTTGGGCTGATGGGGGTAAGGACTTCCGATTATTGCATGGGGCTGAGTGTGATATTCTTCCAGATGGTTCACTAGATTATGACGACGAGACGCGGCGACAACTTAGCCATGTAGTCGCCTCAGTACATCAGTTATCTACTTGGAGAAGTCGAGATGAAGTGGCAAATACTGAGGCTTTAATTACAGCAATTGAGGACCCAACTTGTACAATTCTTGGTCATCCTACTGGCCGAATTTTACAAGGACGAGATGGATTTGATGTGGATTTACATGCTGTTTTACGCCGTATGGGTGAATTGAATGCTGAAGGTGAGTTGAAATCCGTTGAGATTAATGCTAGCCCATATCGACTTGATTTAGATTGGCGGTTTTTGCGATTTGCAAGAGACCAAGGAGTCCCAATCTGCATCAATCCCGATGCACACGACACATCAGGTCTGAGAGATGTGTGGTTTGGAGTGCAAATCGCTCGCAAAGGTTGGCTTGAACCTCAACACTTACTGAACTGTAAAACTGGCGAAGAAATTGAAGCAATGTTGTCTTGATGCTCAAGCCTAAAGTTCATTCAATCCGGCTACCGCCCAAGAATTATGGGAGCGGCAAGAGCGGTGGTCTTTGGTGGAGTCATGATTTTCCCTGCTCTTCTGGTTGGCGTGGTTTTATTCCTTATATTGGGAGGAGCCAATGAAGATTGGGCGGATTGGATGTGGTTTCCATGTTACATACTTCCAGCCGCTATCATTCTCTCTGCTAGCATCTACGGCTGGAAAACCGATATCCCTGTTGAACTGGAGTGATTCTGGTGAAAATGGGTCAAAACGTATCTGCTATTGGCACCATTCTTGATGAGTTATACCCTGAACAACCAATCCCTCTTGACCACCGTGACCCATACACCTTCCTTGTGGCTGTGATGCTATCAGCACAAACAACTGATAAGAAGGTCAACCAAGTTACTCCAGCCCTCTTTGATAGGGCAGACACCCCCGAAAAAATGGCTAACCTAGAGGTTGATGAAATACGTGAAATTATTCGCGAGATTGGACTAGCACCAACCAAGGCAAAAAACCTCAAAAAAATGGCTGAACAACTAATTGATTTACACTCAGGTGTGGTTCCACGCACATTTGAGGAACTTGAAGAATTAGCAGGAGTTGGCCATAAAACTGCAAGCGTAGTGATGGTACAGGCGTTTGGAGTCCCTGCTTTTCCTGTTGATACACATATTCACAGATTAGCCAAGCGTTGGGGCTTGAGCGAAGGTAGGAATGTTGTGCAAGTTGAGCGTGATTTGAAAGCATTATTTCCCGAAGATGAGTGGAAACGTAGGCACTTACAAATCATCTTTTTTGGCAGAGAATATTGTCCAGCAAGAGGGCATAATCTAGAGGAGTGCCCTATTTGTTCTTTGATCTAAAAATGTTTTAGATTTGATGCATCAGTATTAGTATGGCATCCCCGACCACAGGCCATGAAAACCGAATTGAGCAAGGGTGATATCGCTCCTGATTTCACCGCTACATTGACTGATGGAAGTGAAGTAATACTTTCTGAGATGCTAAAGGAAAGTGGAGTAATTCTGTATTTCTATCCGCGTGATAGCACTCCAGGTTGCACCACTCAAGCGTGTGATTTCCGTGACAACTTTGATTCTTTGAAAGAGGCTGGTTGGAGAGTAATAGGAGTCTCTAAGGATTCAGCAAAAAGCCATACTAAATTCATTGATAAATATGGACTTCCTTTCGATTTAATAGTTGATAGTGAAACCGAATTACATCAACTATACGGCACATGGGCTGAGAAGAAACTCTACGGACGGACATTTCTTGGTAGTCTCCGCTCTACATTTGCTATCAACCAAGATGGGACTTTAGCTTGGGTTGGATACAAAGTAAAGGCTAAGGGCCATGTTGAAAGAATCATGAATGACCTAAATTCCTAGAGTTATACTAGAATTATACCTTTCAAAATGATTGTTTTATCCACATTGTTCAAACGCAATGCTTGAATCAAGAGACTGTAAGCAGTAAGTCAGGTGATGTTGTGGGAGCGGACAGCGAGGAATTGAGCGGTAAACGCCATGACCTTGGCAACGGTTCAGTAGCATGGGGACCTTGCCACATTGGAAATGAGGTTGTTATTGGCTCTGATTGTTCAGTTGGCGCCCTAGCCCATGTTGGAAGTGAAGCGATATTGGGTGACCGCGTAAGAATCCAAGGAGGAGCGTATGTTGCATCTATCTGTGAATTGGGTGATGATGTTTTTATCGGCCCAAATGCAACGCTTCTAAACGACCGCCACCCACCAAGTCAAGACCGCAGAAAGTGGCTCCCTGTAATTGTCAAGGATGGAGCAGTTATTGGTGGAGGGGCAACCCTGTTACCCGGAATTACAATCGGTGAAAGGTCAGTTATTGCCGCTGGATCGGTTGCTACAAAGGATGTGCCAACAGGTCAAGTCTGGGCTGGAAATCCTGCTCGTTATATGATGAGTAGAGATGAATACGAAGCAAGTAGAATAATAATTGAAGGAGATGAGAATTGATGAGTGAAGATGAACTGAATGAACAACAGAAAAAAGATGCTGTTGCTGATTTCCTGCGCCGTTGTATTGAATATGCTGATGAAACCATTGCCAAAAAGATTCAATCAGCTGATGACCCTGAGGGGCTAGAAAAGTGGGTCGCTTACAGAGATTACACAGATTATGCCCTGAAAGAGGTTGAAGCAGGAGACCTCAACCATTGGTTCACACCAAATTAGGAATCAATCATCGATACCAAGGTGATGAGAAGTAGTATCAACAATAGAACCTGCACCAGGTACAAGAAGGAGTGTTTCGGTGCTATCAAGGGAAAACACAGCAGCTCCAAGCCGTTCTGACATCCCTCCAAGTTCTCTCCTGCAAGCATCTTGTTGAGCAGTCATATGTTTGAGGTCACGTAAATCTACCACAACCATGTCTCCTGAGACCAAGCGTTGAGAAATTCCGTGTACTGGAAGGCGATGTAACTCATCTGGCTCAATATAACGAATCGCACGATTGGCTCTTCGTAATTTGCTATGTGTCCATAATTGCCACTTTTTTTCACCTAAATCGTGAAATTTACCGCCTGTGAGGACCTCAACTTCTGACGTATCCATACTCGGTATTTCTTCTATTTCTTGGTCAGCCAATTCATTTGCAGATACCTCACCCTCGTTAGGGTCGGGCAGGCCAAAAAATGAGTAAATGTTTGACAATTCCGTCACCAAATCCGGTTGCTTCCATAATCGCTCCA
>CBFHYB010000083.1:0-7059 GCA_965659915.1 Candidatus Thalassarchaeaceae archaeon | reverse complement strand
CAATCTGAGTTTGAGCAAGTGGCTCGAGGTTTGCTTGAGGCATTCGTTGACCCTGCAGCATTAGGGACTCTACTTCCAATGCCAAGAATAGAGGGGCACATCCCCACTAAGGATCTTGCATTACTAATTGAAACACTCGCAAAGAGTGATGTTACTAGGGGAGCATGTGCGCTTGAGGAAGGAATGCTTGTACACACAGAAGGAAAACTTCCCGCTGATTCTGAAGAATTTACAATCATGGTTCAAAACCACCTCAATGCAATGGAATCATTTGCTAAGGGTATGGGGCAAGAGCGCCCCCTTGCCTCCTCACTTTCTCTTGTTGATGGTTCTCTTTTAGTCGCCCCAGCAGGCGATTCTGCAATTGCAGTATGGACTGATTCCGAGGCGGACCACACCGCATTGTTAGCAAACGCTGCAGCGATGTTGAAGACGGAATCATCCGGTTTGGCTGGCGATGATGCAGGTGAACCACTGCCGGAAGGAACCTCCATCAAAGATTCCAAGAGCGGAATTGATCAAACACTTTCTGCTTTGAAAATGGCTAAGGAAGATTCTACCACAGGATATCTAGAATCGGTTCCTACTGCTGGTGTTACTGTTGCAATCACCTTGATTGATGGTATCCCTGTTGGAATTCGTAGCCAGGGCATAACCTCTACTGAGAAGGCTGTTACAAATGCAACATCATCCTCAAATCGTCTTCGTCTCGTTAGGCTTGATAGGGCGATGAGATTGCTTCTTCGTTCAAGTACTGTTGAGGATTGGTCGCTTCGTAATTTCTGTGAATTTCTTGCCTCATGCCGTACTAGAAGTGAGGACAGAAAAAGCCTACTGAAAGGCCGTTTGGAAGTTTTGTATGGATTTGAACTTGGTTTTGAATCAATGCAAAGTGGTCGCCAAAATTGGAAACTCGTTGATGATGGGGTGGCTGCCGATGGTTTGCCTGGCACGACACGTAAGAGTCTGATGGGCCCAGTTGTTGCAGAGTTACAAGCCCGTATCCACACTCAAGCAAATGATGTTGCTAGATTGGAAAAAGAGAGTACTAAGATGCAGGAAAAAGTTGAGGATACAAGAACTCAACGTGACCAACTAAAAACCGAACTTTCAGCACTGCAAGAACTTCTTGAAGAAGGCCGAGATGAGCGCATGTCACTTTCATCCCAACTTGATGATTCCTCAGTAAAAATTCGTGAAAAGGAACAGATTGGTGAAGAACAATCTGCTCGAGCTGAACGCCTTGCTCGTCGAGTGGCAGAATTAGAGAACCAAGTAAAGAAACGAGCCGAAGAGATGGCATCTGCTCTTGGAGAAATGGAATCTCGCAAGGAATTACTCACCGCCTTAGAGGGATTACTTGCTGAGGAGGTTAGAGTAAAGTCAGAACTTGAGACCTCTGAATCCCGTTTGACTGAAGTAAGGCGAATCATAGATGATGATGAGAGAGTACAGAGGGTATTGCACGAACAGGTGGGGGCACAGAGAGAGCGTCATCGCGGTGCAACAGCAGAACTCAACGAACTTGAACGCCAAGTTGAGCAACGAAGAGATGAACTAACCTCAATAGAAGGAGATTTACACTCAAGCCGCGGAATGGTTGAGGAGGAACGACTTCGTTGTGCTGAAATGGATAGAAAGCACACACTATTGCAATCGGAACTCCGTGAATTGATGGAGGAACGCCGTCAATTGATGCGTGAACTCGGTGATCTTGACACCCGCAGAGGTGCATCAGAAGCCGAGTTAAGAATGCTGATAGAACAATCAGAAGATCTAGAATCTGCACATGAACTTGCTCTTGCTGATATTGCAGAAGCGGATCGTATCCGGGCCCGCCTCTCAGAAGAACCGTTGGCCCGTGCTTTACTTGGTGACGAATCTGGATTAGCGATGCTTGAGCCAGTATTATCACGAATGACATCAGCTCGTTCACGCGGTTTCAGCGTAGTTTTGCTTGACCGGGCAGTTGAGCGCGGCTTGCAAGTAATTCAGCACACTGTTGACGAGGTCGCTCAAACACCACGATACCTACTTTCTACAGAAGTCATGGATTTACTAAGTCAGCAGGCTCCCGAAACGGCAGATACAGTCCGAGGGTTGACTCGGTGGTCTGTTCAGAACAGGTTGGAGCACAAACTTGCAGAAACAGTATCCAATGTTGTCCTTGACCTAGAAAATCTACTCAATGATTACGAGCAATCGGTCACGATGTTGATGCATCTCAGAGAAGTATTGCGTCAAATGTCAGAACTTGGATTACCCAGCGAACAAATTGAACATCTAGAAAAGATATCTCACATGCCAGAAGCACTCCCTGCTGTTTCAAAAGAGGTACGCAGATTGATTCAGCACGCGCTAGATGAAATTTACATTGAGTCTGACCAAAGGACTACTGGTGAAGCAGTTGGCTTGGAAGGTACAGTTGAAGTCCTAGAGCAATTGAAGTATCGTCTAGAGGTCAGTGGCCTTACTGGTGAAGTTCCAATTGGAGATTTATGGACCTTCCAAAATAGTGGAATGTTACCATTTGAATCACATTCACTTACTGCTGTTGAGAGACCAGAAATCAATAATGCAGCCGTCGCTCATATGAATCCAAGTTCAGATTCACAACAAACGGAATCATCTCCAATTGCTGCTGCAAATGATGTACAACCAACTGATTCAAGTCAAACATGGGAACCAATAGATGCCCCAAGTGATAGTGATGGCGTTGATCTTACCAGTAGGGTGACCATTGGCTTACCAGATTCAGAGGTGCTTGGAACCGTTGAAGAAATTAGTGACTTGGCAGATATTGATATGCAGTTAGCAGAAATGGATTCAGCATCATCTACTAGAGATGATACGATAAATGGTGTAGAGCCACCAGTAAATCCTGAACATCGCTCTGAGTTATCCTCCCTTGAGGATGAACTTTCTGACCTTGAATTATGAGGTGTATATTGTGAGTGATTCACAGGACGTATGCGAAGGTGCACAACCTATGCCAGGGGTAGAACTTGAGGGTCAACAAGTATATCCAACAGGTTTGGAAAAATTTGTTTCAATCGCTTGCGTGGGGGCCTCTGTGTTGATGATTGCCCCAGCGCTTGCGGCAGATCTCGCTCTACCTGGGTTAATTCAGGCTCCGCTTATCATTTGTGGACTTCCCTTTCTTGGATTTTCAATGGCTAGAGTACTAACTCACGCAATTCATTTTGCAGCAACAAATTAGTTGTGCATTCAATCAGATGACAAGTCTGGGAGATATGATTCAATGAATGAAGCAATGCGATTCCATGGTAGAATATATTTCAATCCTGCAACGAAAATCAACATCAACATAGCTGATATTACTTTACCATAAGTCAATTGCAACTCAAGAGACTCTTGTACTTGGCCGCTCCATTGTGAAGAACCAAATATCGCTACTAAATCAAGGATTAAGTCATCGAATTTCAGGGCTAGCATTGCACAGAAAATTACCAAACTAAAGATTCCAACTGTATGGACAAGATGTCCATTCAACATGTTGTCAAATTGAGTGACATACTCAGGGTCTTTCTTGCAAGATTCAGGAAGTCGGAATGCATACTCCAAATGGCGAATAACTGCGAATCCTGATTCAGAGAAGATTATCATCAACATCGCCATCATCAATAACGGGAATATTGTTTCCGAAACTAAACCGCCGAGCACCATTTGTTCACTTATTTGCGGACTAATCGGATTTAAGCCAAGATCAAAGTATACTGTAACAGCCTCAAACGAAAGCAGTGCATGGATTCCAAGGTAAATCAAAGTGGTACCAAGAGACCAGCCAATCATTCTTCTAGAAAGCCCCCATATTCCCATCATTCCAGTCCAAACAGGAATCAAGTACAGTGCGATAATGAATACTTGTGTGTAGAGAATTAACGGATACACGAGAGTCTCAGCATGGTTTCTACCTGAGCCAGGGGAATCAATTGGCCAGTACAAATCCCAACTTGTAAGCATTCCAAAGAACCAGCCAATGAGAAGTCGGCCAGCGAGGAATAGTATCAACCCCATCAAAACTCCAAGAACCACTTTTCTGCGCAGTTGTGGGGCTTGAAGGTTGAGCAATACCCAGCCAGCAGTTAACAAACCACAAAGGAGGATGGGGACGTAATATCTACCAGGCCCCTCATTACTTTGTCCTGTTAGGAAATCAGGAAGAGGTAGGTCATAACCCGAGTTCCCCGATTCACTACCTAGAATAGTCTCAAACAAGTCGAGTGAGAGCGTATGGTCAAGTGCAGGGCACCAAAGTGTGTTTCCTTCACCATCCACATGTGAAGGGTCACAGGAGCCAAAATTAGATCCAAGCTGTAAAAACAGCCAAATCAGGGCGAGGGTTGCAATTGTCTGCAAAGCAACAATTTGCCATTGAACGCGCAGTTCCTTGAGGTGGAGGGTCCGACTCCCCTCACTTTGTAGTTCTACATCATCTGCCATTTTTTCACCTCACAACATCTTGACCTGTAATAGCGCTTGTGATAATTCTACATCGGGCATCCAATCAATCACGCGAGCACCAAACCCTGCTAATGCAGTCAGTCTATTCTGGCGCTCAAGTTTCATTACTTCATAGGACATTCTTGGTATTCTTGTCACCAATCTCTCGTAGTCAATACTACTTGGGCTGAGAACCACTACTTCGTGTCCTCGTCCTGCGAGATCACGTACAGCATGTGGTACAGTTCCATCTCCCTCTAAACTAGAGATGATGAAAACCGGACTGCCACGACTGAATCTTGGCGCTAATGCATTGGTAACTGCTTGTAATGGCATATTACCCTTAGGAGCAACGCCAGCAAGGCTACTTAGAATCTTGAAGTGTTGTTTGTCTCCACCATCTGCAGGTAGGTATGAAAGTCTATCATCATAAACTGCTAATGCGATTGAATCTCTGCGCTGTAGGAAATAAGCAGAAAGAGATGCTGCAGCAACTGTTCCCATCTCTAATGGATTTTTCAACACAGTTCCGATTCTTGAAACATCTCTGCTATCAAGAAGCAGGAAAACATCGGTTACCGCATCTCGGCATTTTTCGTTGACCATCAGTTCACCTGTGCGGGCAAACGCTTTCCAATTGATATTCTTGAATGGGTCGCCAGGAACATATTCGCGAAGAGAGAAGAACTCTGTGCCGGGTCCAGGTGTTCGTAGAGTAGTTGCTCCGGTGTACATCTTTGGTGTTCTACTACGGACCATTGCTTCCTCAACATCACGAACTTGAGGGAACACAATAATGTCTGAGCGATGGTCAACGAACATCTCGTTTGAATATAGATTGAAGGTGTTACGGTGTCTAATTGAAACTGCTCCAAGAGAAAAATGTCCACGCAGTGGACAGCGGAGAACATATCTGATTCTGGTGGTTTGGCCTGCGCCTAAATTTACCATCATGTAATTGAGGCCGCTTTTCATTTTCATCTCATGAGGTACATTGTCAAAAATCTCCAATTGTTGGGTACGGCGACGAGATTTGTTGGTAATTGCTAATTCAACATAGAGGTCATCTCCTTTGTACAAATTATCTGCAGAAAGTGTACGAACAACGTGTAATTCAGCGTGTCCTGTAACCCATCCGTTAATTGCTAAGAAGGAGATAAAAGCAATTCCAATCACCATTAATTGGAAATTTGACATCATCATACCAATGAGAACAAGTGCGATTCCCGATGTCATCATCAGGGCTGCTTTTCTAGTCCACATCAGATATCACCTCGCTTACTTGCGCCCCCATAATTTTACACGTTTTACTACTGCAACGAGTTGTTCAAGTGAGTAATTCCGGTCTTCAAAGACGAACTTCACTAATACAGGGTCGTTAATCATCTTCTGAAGTTCACGTGCGGGTAACGCATCGAACTCATCCCGTGTTAGTGTGTTTAGATTACGTACTCTTGAGAGAAGAACTTGTTTTACTTTGTTTGCGCGACTGTAGTAACCATAACGTCTTGAATCGCCAAATCCATAATAGATGATGCTGAAAACATGTCTCCAAGGTTCGGGATCAGTTTTGCGAATAATGACTGCTTCAAACGCTATGAAAAGGGTTAGGAAGAGAAGCAACATAGCCATCCAATCGCTTGTGAAATAGACTAGGACATAGTAGATTAGATTGTAGGTATCGCCCATAAACGATGTTTGTTGGTGGCGGCTTTCATCAAATATTACCTGAGCGTCAGGGCTAGCAGAAAGCGTTCCATTCTCATTGATTAGAAGTGCTTCGGCAATCGCATCAAGTGCCCATTTTCGGTTATCGTTAGCATCAATATCTGTGACTTGACTACCATACTTGTTTTCATAATCATAAACAGTATTGATTAGTAAACTACCATCAGAAATGAAGTGCGCCTTCCCTGATGTTGAATCAACACAATTCCTTGAAAGACAGTATTTCACATAAATTGTGAACGGGCCTTGCATGTCTCCCTCAAATCCGCTCCCTGCAGGTCCGACGGTTAAGTCACCATCATCGTTGATGTCAAGATATGAATCAGTGCTAGAATATCCTAACCCATAGCGATTCTTTTCCGAGTCATCTGCATGGTCTGGGTCAAAGGCAGAGGGTGAGTTGAGAAGTAGATTATATCCGGGGTAAAAGTCCCACGGGGCGCTACCGTCTCCAGTTAGGTGATGGGCGCAGAGACCAGCATCCTCTGCAGTGATGGTCATTACACCAGGCACTCCAGGGTGTCCGGGATCGGGGTCAATTAAGTCGACATATCCATCTCCATCACTGTCAGCAAAGCATGGGTGTACCCAAGCTTGAGATACATTTGAGGTGTACTTGTAACCGTCTGTTGAATTAATCCAGATGTAATTGTAGTCCAAAGTCCATGCTCCCGCATCGTATAATTTGTGGCCGCTGTATTCTATTCCGAAAGCAGAGGCCACCCCTGAACTGTAGCCGAAGTCATCCATCACAATGATGGTTCCACCACGGGCTACGAACGAAGTAATAGCCTCAACTTCACTTGTTGTGTACCCATCGCTCTCTTTGAATTGAACAACACTAGAATCACCAGTAAATCTAGGTAG
>CBFHYB010000082.1:0-7089 GCA_965659915.1 Candidatus Thalassarchaeaceae archaeon | reverse complement strand
CATCACTGCTGAACAAGCCCAGCCCATTGGACCCACTCATCTAGATCCAATCTTTGGACTCCACCGCGGCTTTGGAGGAAAGTGCCTACCTAAAGACTCCAATGCACTGAGAGTTTTGGCTGAGGAATTAGGTTGTAAATACGATATTTTTGATGCGCTACAAACTGATAATGCAAGACTACGCGGTACACTGACTGGAAAGCCGTCAGATGTTGAAACTCAAGACGATTGAACCTGTTTCACCGGTGTTCATCCTGCATAGGTTTGTTAGATGAGGGGCTCCTCGGAGAGCCATGCTCCCGGACACCTTGCACGAGTTACCCCGCGAAGAACGGTTTGCTTATGCTAAATTACTTGCATACATGATTCAGATTGATGATGAAGTTACAATCGACGAAATGACCGTCTTTGAACAGCGCCTTGGTACTGCACTTCTCTCACCTGGACAGCGGAAGGAAATTCGCACATATCTCAAAAACCCACCAACTTTAGAAGAGTGTTTGGATGAACTTGGAAAGAAATCTGGAAGGTTGGCTTTACGTGATGCTGCTTTGATGACTGCGGCTGACGGTAGTATTGATGAAAAAGAACAAATTGCTTTGGAGCAAATTGCTGAACATCTCAATTTAGATGAAGGAATAATTGACCGATTACTTGACTGGGTCATGGCTGGATTTGATTGGATGCAAGATGGTCTTGACTTACTTAATGTTGAATGAGGTGTGAAAATGAGTGGCATGCTGCCTGATGCCATTGACATGCTTTCACCATCTCAAAAAGAGGTCTATATTGAACTTCTAACCATTGTAGCAAACTCTGACGGTGCACTTGTCCGCGAAGAGATGGCTGCTTTGGAAGCATTCATGGGTAGAGCCTTGTTGAAACCGGAAGTTCGAGAAGAAACCAGGAAAAAATTACGCCATACTGGCAATTTAGAAGAATCATTGGCGAGAGCAACGGTTGATACTTTGAAAGTTGCTTTGCGTGACTCTGTCTTACTTGCTGCAGCTGATGGAGAATATCATCCAGCGGAAGTGCTGGTTTTAGAACGCATTGCAGATGCTGCTGGAGTCGATATAGAGGGGCTTGACCAATTATACGACTGGGTCACAGAAGGATGGCATTGGCTTGCCAAAGGACGTGACATCGTTGACATGGGAATTGCTGGTGATGAACTCTTAACTGATGATTGAAGATATTGATTTTCTTCATTGGATGTTGATTATGACATTCAATCTCTACTAACGAAAAACGGTTTGATTTTCTCCCTAATTTTGAGATGTGATGATATCTCGGCACGTTTAGAAGGGGTTTTTCTCCGTATTCCGGAATCTAATTGGCTGGAACAGGTATTAAGGGTACCACCACCCTCGTATAGGTTAGTGGCGCGGGAACATCGGCGGATGCTACATAGAAAGGTGAGCAAATAAATGGGACTACATCCAAAAATTGGTATCACCGGTTTACCGCGTTCTGGCAAAAGTGCAGTAATGGAAAAAGTTGTAATGATGCTTGAAAGTGAGCGCTCCTCAGAACTAATGGGTAGAGGAGAGGATTCTAGTAATCATAGAATCATCGGTGGCATGAAAACTATACCTATAATGGATGGGACATCTCGAATTGGCTATTCTTGTATGAATATACAAACTGGTGAAGTTGCAACCATTGCTCACAAAGATATTGATTCGCGAAATCGGGTTCTTGGACTTGGAATTAATCCCCAAGCGCTTGATGATGTCGCGGTGCCTGCTATTCAAGATGCTATGGACAATTACGAAGTAATTGTAATCGATGAAATTGGTAAATTTTCTGTCGAGTCTGAAGCATTTGTGGAAATTGTCAAAGAAGCAATTGAAGTAGATAAGCCGACTATTTTGACCCTACACAAAAAAAGTCGTCACCCACTGTTGCAAGACATTCGAAGAAGAGATGATGCAAGGGTGTTGGAAGTTACTCCAGTTAATCGTGCATTGCTACCATACAAAATCCACAAGATTGTTCGTGAAACATTCTGATGGGATTGAAATGGATTTTAGTCGGCAAAGGCAGCAAACTGCTGATATCATTCACACTCGTTGCCTAGAGATGTTGAATGATTTGATGGTAATATCTGTTCTAGATTGGCCTTTACCTCCACCGCCAATAGTTGATTCTGAATTGCCTTTAGTTGAGCCTGAATCAACAACTCAAGTAATTGAACAAGTTGAAGGTTTGTTCAAAGTTGACCGAGCCAAATTCAACAGCCTACTTGATGAATGCCGTGAATCAATGATTCCTCACCGTCTCTCTCTAACCTCTGATCCAGACAAGGAAGGGGAAAAATGGTTGCTTAGAAGGCTTGTTGAAGTGGCAAGAAAGATTCTGTTTGGGGTTTGTGAAGGATGGTTAGCGATGGCACTTGATAGAGATGCACCAGACGTTACACGTTGGTATACAGGGATTGCTTTAGCCAATGGATTGTGTACCCAAGGAGACGGATTAGCCGAAAACCGCGGATACCACATCCTTGAAAGTATTGCAATGACAAGTTCACCCGGGAGGTGGCCTACTCGTCCTCTTCCAGGACCACATCAACTAGATTGGAATCAACAAGACCCTTCTGATATCAATATCGATGAAGATTCTGGTGGAATTGATGCTGCCCACTGGTTACTTGATGCCCTAGACCAAGGTAACGATGAGAGAAAGGTTCTGTTGGTCAAATGGATGCGTTTGATGTTGGAGCGCCCAATTCTAGTTGAAAAAATGGCTTTGCCAAATAGATTTGAACAGATGGTTAGGTCCCAACCTGAACTCGTTGCTGCTGAATTAGTATCGTGTGTGCCAAGATTGTTGGAAGTAAATCCTGAATCTGGATTAATGGTATTAACTGCACTACAAACAAGGGTAGAATCTCGCGTCAGTATCGCACTTGCAGACATACTTCCTTATCTCCTTAGAGCTTCATTAGATGTTGGTTTAGCATCACTAGACCAACTCGCTGATTCTGAAGATTCGGGTGCACGTTCTGCAGCTACAGCGGCTCTCAAAGAATTAGCAACAATTGATTCCGAGGCTTTCCTAAGCCGAATAAAAAAATCTGCAACCGATGAAGATTCAGGGATTCGCCGTCTTTTCATTCAAACCTGTATTCGAGACTATCTTGAATTAGACCGAGTTGATTCACAGGATATTTTAGTTCCTTTATGGCTTGAGAATGATGAAGTTGCAGGAGTAAGAATGAGGGAGTTATTACTGCGGATGCAAGATGTTGATACTGAATCATTTGCAATAATTGGTAATATGATTCACACAAAGTCTGCAAATTCACTTGACAAATTTTGGTCAGTATTAGAAATAAGAAACCCTGAGAGAGCTAAGGCTTGGAAAGCACATATTACCGGTCAAGGACCCATCCCTGAACCCCTTAATTGAAGCGCAAAGAGGTTGTGGGATAACTATGGCGAAGGAACCGGAATGGCGTTGGCAACTTGTTGTCGGGCTCATCTGTGTAGCACAATCCTTTGTTGAATGGAATACACCTGAAGGCCCTTGGCAAGAACAATCTTTCACTCGCGGAGTTATTGCCTTAGTTGGTCTTGGTTTTGTCTATGTTGCAAAATACCGATGGCAATTCCGTAAAGATGGTTTGATACCTTATCTCAAAATTTACCGTTGTAAACCACAACAAATTGCCAGAGTTTCTGCAGTTGATGGGATGGCGGCAATTACCCTGATTTTACTGTTAAAAACCCTATCAGAAAATGACGTATTCGTACCGGTACCAGCACCCCTTATTCTTCTACTATATGCTATGCTAATGTTTTTGCATGCGGCTTATGCTTGGTTGGTCATTGAAGGTCCATTACGAGATGAAGAGGAATAATCACCTTTGACCTGGTTTCCAAAATTCAAGGGGAAGTGGTTGTTCTCCTTGCATTGCCCGAAAGGCAAGATGGTCTGCACGTTCGTTCCAACGGTGACCTCGATGCGCTCGAATCCACTCACCTGTTAGTGGGCGTAGTGATGACACCTCATCCCAAAGAGATTGTACACGTTGTGCAAGATCTTTGTTGGCTTTTGCCCGCCAATTATTTTGCGCTATTTCCAAAGCATATTGTGAATCGCCTCTGATGATTATTTTAGATTGGCCCGCTTGAATAAGAAGCCAGCGTAATGCATGAGCAATAGCACTGAGTTCAGCGGTATTGTTTGATCCAACTTCCGCGCCGAGGAAATCATCTGCATCAGAATCGGTGATAACCAAACCACTGATTTCAGTTTCTACAACACCCGTTCCATTACCTCGTTGGTTATCACCAATAACTACGACTGCACCCCATCCAGCAGGAGTTTCAGGAGTTACATTTTGATTATCTTGACAAGAACCGTCAACGTAGATTGTAAATTCTGCCTCGCTTGATGAGGCATCCGACAAGTAAACTCACTCTCCGATCTGTTCAAGATAGTTTGAAGCGCTCAGCATCTTTTCTAACACGGAAGCATCTTGCATAGTTATTCGAGCTATCCATCCTTCACCATAAGGGTCTTCGTTGATTAATTCTGGAGCGTCATCCAACGCCTCGTTGATTGCACAAATTGTTCCAGCAATCGGTGAATAAATCGCTGATACACTCTTGACAGACTCAACGCTTGCAAACTCGTCCATTTCTCCGACTTCCATTCCCTCTTCAGGGAGTTCGACATATACAATATCTGTCAATGAATCTTGAGCATAATCAGTAATTCCAACAACCACTTCATCCCCTTCAACTCTTAACCATTCATGCTCTTCAGTATAGTACAGTTCTTCGGGTGCATCACTCATCATCTCACCTAGTCATTCCGAGGGCTACTAAGATGACTATATTTGCGTTCCCCAATGTCACTCTTCTTCAACTTTAGAACTTAGAAGACCTTGTTCTAGATTAGCCCAAGCGCCTGAAAGGTCATCCTCATCCTGTGATTCAGAGAGTTCACTAACCATGCGTTCGCGCTGGGCAGATGATCCTTCAATCGGAAATAGATGAAGAAGCGGTGATTTTAGTCCTTTAGTGATTCCAAGATGAATGATTAAACCAGCAAATAATGTAACTGCTGTGAATGCAGGTACAAGCCAAGAAATATCGGTACCAGCAGTACATTCAGTAGCATTTTCAGCACAAACTGCTGGTGGCAATCTGCCATCAATTAATGCAAATGCTGTGGCCATTAATAATGCCAATCCAAGCCCAAAAAGAAGGCGGCGGGCGGTGTATGCTGGCGCCTCCATAATACTCACGAAACGGGTCTAACCCATCAAATAGGCGGCGGATTGTTACTCAAATATCAAGTTCAATATTGAGGTTTTGAATGAGTTCTTTGTATCTGTTACGGATTGTCACTTCTGTGACCCCTGCAACTTCAGCAACTTCTCGCTGTGTGCGGCGCTTGCCACACAATACACTAGCGATGTAGATGATAGATGCTGCTATACCAGTTGGTCCACGTCCACTTGTCAATTCTTTTTCTTGTGCTGCTTTGATTAGTTCGTATGCTTTTGCTTCGACTTCAGCATCTAGACCAAGTCCAGAACAGAATCTTGAGATATAATCCTCAGGACCTGTTGGCATAATTCGCATCTTAAGTTCACGAACCATGAATCGGTATGTTCTACCAATCTCTTTTCGTCCAGTTCTACTTGCCTGGCCTATTTCGTCAAGTGTTCTTGGTACACCACATTGGCGGCAAGCAGCATACAAACTTGCGGCTGCTACGCCTTCAATTGAACGGCCTCTAATTAGTCGCTTTTCAACTGCTTTCTTGTAATTAACAGCGGCTGCTTCACGAACAGACTTTGGTAATTCTAAACGACTTGCCATGCGGTCAAGTTCAGCTAAAGCCATAGCCAAATTGCGTTCGGTTGCATTTGAAACTCTGCTGCGCTTCTGCCATTTTCTCATTCGATAAAATTGAGAACGGAATCTGCTGTTAATTGTCTTACCAGAATAATCCTTATTCTGCCAATCGATATCAGTTGACAACCCTTTATCGTGAAGCATTACTGTCATTGGCGCCCCAGTTCGAGCCCTCTGATCACCTTGTTCAGGACTGAATACTCGCCATTCTGCACCTTGGTCAATGACGTTATCTTCAATCACCAATCCACAATCCTGACAAACGGTTTCACCTCTTGTTTGGTCATGGTCAAGACTCCTACTATTACACTCTGGACACTTTACAATATCTTCAATTTGTACTGGTTGTTTTTTTGCCAAATTAATCACTCCTATGCTTACCCCTACTACCATTGTTAAGAGAAAGGTATAAACGGCGTTCAGCCAGGGTTATATAAGGTTTAGCGGTTTATTTACATCTAATAATATTCTGAAATATTAACTTCATATTTTGATTTGATAATGGTGATAAGTAACTGACACCTCGGAGTGTCTGCCCGTAGGGCAGGTGAAGAGTGATGGTAGAATTTTGGCCGCCTCAAGAAATCTCATTGACACCTGGAAAGAGAATCTTATTTTTGACAAAAAATCTTGACCTTATTCGACAACAATTGTATAATGGCCTCAATCTATCAATGTCAGATTTCACTGTTGATGACTTATTGGATGATATCAATACTGATGTGATGACTCCTGCTTGGGTCTGTTTTGACCATGACCCTGCTGAAATTGCCAAAAACGCTTATGCTGGTTTAATTCACCATGGAAAGCGCGTTTTTGAAGAAAACGCTCTGATAAATGGTGATTTTGAAGTGATTGTTTCTGGTCACCGAAAAGGAACAGGCAGTAGTAGAGAAACTGCTGCTCAAGCAGAAAAATGGGCTGGTGTCAGAATCGTAATAGCCGCTTCTTTCGCACCAATTCATGAAAGAAACAACATCAATCTTGGTCAATTGATGGGTGACCACAAAATGCTTGAAAGACTGCAAAACGGAGCAACTCTTTCCCTTTCTGAATTTATTGATAAATACGACCCGATAACAAAACTCATCGTTGAAAATGGAGGAATCTTTCCCTTTGCAAAACAATTGAAATCTGGTAATATTGAACTGCCAACACCTGATTGTAAAGAAAGGCCAATGACAATGTGTGAGAAAATTATTGCCAAAAAACT
>CBFHYB010000081.1:2116-7167 GCA_965659915.1 Candidatus Thalassarchaeaceae archaeon | reverse complement strand
CACGTAGCCTCTTTGGACAAATGGGTCCTGAAACTCGCAGTACCGAATTCTTCGGATTTTTCGGATTTTTCGGAAAGGTTGCCGCCTTCATGGGGCCGATGATGTATACTGCACTTTCAGTAATGTATGATAGTCGAGTTGCAATTGCTAGTTTGGCAGTTCTCATTATATCTGGAACGATTATGATGTGGTGGGTTGATGTTGAAGATGGCATTGCAGTAGCAAATGCAGAGGATGAAAGAAATCGGGCTAAGATGGATGAAAGTTCCGATTAGGGCATTCAACAGATGTTGAATGATTTTTCAGCCGAATATTCGGTCAAGAATGAGGGCGATTTCGAATAAAATTAGCATTGGCCCGGCTACAAGAAACATCGACAGTGGGTCGGGCGGAGAAAGCATTGCTCCAACACAAAATCCAGCGAACCAGAAGTGACGTCTATATTGGGTTAACATCTCTCTTTCAACCAATCCACCTCGAAGGGAAATCAAGGTTACAAGTGGGACTTGGAATCCGATAGCTGCACCGAGGCATAGGCCTGCAATGAATCCAATCCAAGCGGATAACTGCCAAGTTGTAGTGGCTCCTATTGCTGCAGCATCCGCTTGCAGATATTCAAGTAAAATAGGTAGTAAGAAATCAACAACATACCATATTCCTGCTATGCCCAGTAAAATTGCACATAGTAATGATAAAATTACACTGCTGAATGAAGAAAAGTTTGACAATTCTACACCCTTTAATTTCGCCTTTAATTGCTCACTACGAGCGGCTAACAATGCCGCCTCAAATGTGATTGTAAGAACCACTAATAATACTGCAAAATGAGCAGCCAGTCTTAATTGGAGAATGACTACTTCCAAGGGCTGTAAAACCACAATAGAAACTTCATTCGGTACTAAATTTGCCTGGCCAAGCAACCATGTCAAGGCCATTCCTGCAATTGGGTATCCAACAATCATTCCGACGAAAAATGTCATCGCGAAGCGTTTCACTCTTGTTCTGAAAAAATCACTTGCAGAAGCCAGCATTTCACCTTGTTCACTGTCTAGTAGAGACTCTAAGTCGCGGGCCAAGGTTTCAGTCCCAGCAACAGTCATCAACTACCGCGAGGCGGCTCTCCCCCATCATATTTGAGGGATAGAGGGCAGACGTGGTTTTGGCTTAGATTCCTTCTTTGGAGGTGTTGGAATCGTAGGTAATGATGGTGGTGCCCGAGAACTTGTTGTTGGTGCTGGCTCAGTTCTCGCCTCCTTCTTGACAACAGGCATCGGAGGCGAATCAGTGAATTCGATGGGCCTGCCAAACAAAGTCCAAGAATTCAACTCAATGTCAAATACTGCTTTGTTAGGAAGTCCGCTTGGCCGATTTGGCATAACTCCACTCTGTGCCTCTTTCACTTGAGGCACAACAGGTGTTTCAACTGGTTTCACATATTTGTTTTGAACAGGTGCCGGCTCTACCTCAACAACCTCAGGTTTAGGGGTGGGTTTACTAGTTGGTGTACTGGGGAGACTTGGTAAGGATGGTTTTTCCTTTTTCTCTGGCTCAGTTATCTTGGCAGAATCAACTGTGACATCATCTTCGGCCCAAGGTGAATCATCTAGCCAGCCCAGTTCATCATTATCGGGAGCCTCTTCATCTTGCTCAACAGAATCAGTTTCTTCAACTATTGACTCGGTTAGGTCAACGACTTCCATTTCATCAGAAGTAGAGGTTACAGTATAGCGGCTATCTATGGTAATATCTTCACTTTCCTCTTGAATTATTTGGCCTTTGATTAATTCGTCATCAACCCCCATTTCTAGAGCAACAGCCTTCATTTCTCCAAGTGCACCAGCAATGATATCTGCAGCAGGTGTGCCATCACCATCAACAATATTTGATACAATAGCGGCTGTAGTAGGATTCACAACACTTAACCCACCGGGCCTTGATACTGATACTTGACCAGATTCTAGTTGCTCACGCTGTGAATCAGCACTAATCTTTGAAGGTCCGTCAATAGATTCACGTTGCCTGAGACCAATTATTGCAATCACCAATGTTGTAATCATCAGAAATGCCATAGCAAATTCTTGGCCTGTAAATGATCCGGCATCTGACCAAAAACCACCTTCTTTGTATGGTAAATTCAAGGATTGTCTGATGTATTGGAGAATGTGAAACTTTTGACCCCTGCTTCCACTACCTATGAGACCGGCAGGGAACAGGCCAAGTATTCCATTTAGAAGAATACCTAAAAATTGGGATATGGAAATGAGCAAAGCGAGTTTGCCAATATTCGGATACCGCCTCTCCATCAACCTCTCCCCAGATATCCGTGATAGACTCCTCCATATTCAAGGCTCGCTTCGCGAGTGTAGTTAGGGATACTCGCTTAGATACTCTTGAACGGGGGAGTTGTGATATGACAAAAGCGAGTCGCCTGTAACGGGAAGATGACAGAACCACCACCAACTGAACAGGAGCAACTGCTCGATGCCTTACATCAAAGGGGTGAGCAATTGTCAAACATTCTCGGTAGCATCAATGCAGCAGTTGCTGTGACAGATGTCATGGGTAATATCGTTCTTCTAAACGATGTAGCCCGTACAGAATTAGGATTAATTTACTCACCCGAACTCACTTTGGCCGCTTTCGCTGCTCAATTTGATTGGAGGGATAGTGATGGTGAGTCATTTACTGAAGAAAATTTTCCAGTTACAGCAGTGTTACATGGTGGCCAACCAATCCACGAACTTGCAGTTTCTAAGGGCGAAGGTAGCGAGGCGCGTCATTTCCGTCTCTCGGCAACACCTCTCACTTCACGTGAAGGAGATTTAGTAGGTGCGGTGGTGGTTTTCCATGAAGTTACTGAACTAGTTCATCTACAAACTGAGTTACAAGACATGAATGAGCAGCGTCTCGGTTTTTACAGCGGAATGAGTCATGAACTGAGAACTCCACTCCAGGGTATCGTTGGATATACTGATTTGCTTCTTGAAGAAGCAGAAGATGGCACTTTTGAAAAAGAGAGTTTAGAGGCAATTCGATCTTCAACAGACCATTTACTGTCGCTAGTTACTGATTTACTTGATTTATCAAAAATTGTTGCGGGTAGAATGGAACTTGATAAATCAGCAACAGAATTGACTCCAATCATCAGGGAAGCAGTGAAAATGGTTTCACCTAATGCTAGAAAAAAGGGCATTTCAATGAATGTTGAATTAGAAGATTTAGGTGAACTCATGGTTGACAAAAGGGCAATTCGCCAAGTAATTCTCAATCTTGTTTCCAATGCAATAAAGTTCACGGATGAGGGTGGCGAAGTAGTGATTTCATGCACCAAATTTGAAGATGAAGCCCACATACTAGTTCGTGATACTGGGTCAGGAATATCTGATGCCGACCAAGAATTAATTTTCCGAGAGTTTGTTCAGGTCAAGGGATTAGATGGGCGCCAACGACCAGGTACTGGTTTAGGGTTGGCTTTGTCAAAACACTTCGTTGATATGCATGGGGGTTCACTAGTAGTGACCTCAAAAGTTGGGGTTGGCTCAACATTCATCGTCAATTTACCACTGTGATTAGCGGCGGATAAGGATAGTTAGCAGGTCGTCATGTTTCAGCTGATGGTCTAATCCGACTCTCTGCCAATCGAATTTAGCGCTCGGACCTTTGACTCTTGCATAGCGGAATTTTCTCACGAAATCTCGATGCAAAGAAACACAAACATCTCTGACGGTGCTATCGTCTTTGACTATCAATGGCTCAATCAAATCGGCTTCTTGACCCTGTGGTTTGAGGAAGATAGACATGAAGCCGAGATTATCGTAGATGAAATCCTTCAACTCTTCAATTCCTTGGCCGGTTTTTGCTGAAATTGGAAGAATAGGCCATTCTTTTGGAAGCATTGCATACATATTATCAAGATCTTTTTTGCTAGCAAGGTCAATTTTATTGACAATTACAACGGCTTTTGAGTACACTCGGTTAGAAGCCATGGTGTCAACGAGCATGTCTGCAGTAGCATCAACTCGAAGCGTAACAAGAGCACTAGTGTAACCAAATGAGCGCACGATATCCTGCATCTCTTCAACACTAAGAAATGTCTGTTCAACAGTGGTTCTTACCTCAACTCCTCCCCTATTTCTACGTGTGATAAATACTGGTGGTTTTTCTTGGTTTAACCTCATTCCAGCAATTTCGAGTTCTCGGTGTAGCACCTTGAAGTGGGCATCTTGGAACGGGTCAACAACGTAGAGAACCATGTCAGAACTTCTGACTACGCCAAGAATTTCTTTTCCTCTACCTTTTCCTTCGGCAGCCCCTTTGATGAGACCGGGTAGGTCAAGAATCTGGATTTTTGCGCCGCGGTGTTCCATTAATCCAGGGATGCAAGTTAGTGTTGTGAAAGCGTATCCCGCTGTGTCAGATTCTGCGTCTGTAACCTGGCCGATTAGGGTTGATTTACCGACACTGGGGAATCCTACTAGGGCAACAGAGGCGTCTCCCGATTTTTTTACTTCAAATCCTTTAGCCGGGCCACCTGATTTTGCGTGGGCTGCGACTTTTTCCTGCTTTGCCTTAAGTGCAGCAATTTTGGCTTTCAATTTACCAACATGGTGCTCAGTGGCCTTGTTTTTCTGAGTTTTATCAATCTCAGCTTGGATATCAGCAATCTGTTCAACAATAGTTGCCATGCTAATTCACCCCACTCATTCACGCCGGCTTGACCTTGCTCTCTGACCTTCGGTCAGGGCAATGGTTCTTCAAACCGGCGTTCCAACCACTCTTATCTGCAGTAATTCGTTAGGGAGATATTCATGGGGCAGGGCTGTGACGCAGTGTCATGGCAGACTTGTTAGCGATGGTCGTTGATAGCGATTATTGGCTCAGTCTGTTGAATATGTCAGCCACAGACATGCATAAACAAATGCAAGACAAATCAGCAAGAAAAGACCGGCCAGAAATGGCTGATTTTGTTGACCGCCGCTTTGATGTTGATGTTGAAGCAGAGATCCTTGACTGGATAGAAGAACATAATATCTTGCATGAGCAAGATTCTG
>CBFHYB010000081.1:0-2016 GCA_965659915.1 Candidatus Thalassarchaeaceae archaeon | reverse complement strand
CCGCTTTGATGTTGATGTTGAAGCAGAGATCCTTGACTGGATAGAAGAACATAATATCTTGCATGAGCAAGATTCTGCGTTGCTTACCGCATCAAAACGAATGGCTGATGGTAGCGATATTGAGGATATTGCTTCAGGCATTTGGTTGTTAGCAGAATGGGCTAGCCTCGGTACTTGGAGATGTATGGAAGGAAGGGGTTTTCTATACTTGGAACCGTACATTGGAGAATCTATGAACCAAGTAGGACAACTCTATGAGCAGAAAACTTGGGATGCCGCAATTTCTAGCATTACATCTTTGTCAAAACAGCAGTACTCAGAGGCAGTAGTAGTTGATTGGATGGGTCGCAGAGAGCAATTAGGAGAGACTCTAAATGAAAAAAATGACCCGCGTATATTGTCAACAATGCAGAGTCATCAAAGGCACGCAGAGTCACTTCACGGATTGGCAGAATTACTAACAGAAGGGGAGACTGTTTTACTGACAAGAAGAGATTGGTCATCGTACCTAAATGCTGGATTCGGTGGGTTCAACATTAGAAGGCTTCTCACCTCAAGCGCATTGGAGGGTAAATGATGGATGAAGATGACTGGGAAAATCCATTTTCAGTTGCGGAAGTTCCTCTCTTGATGGAACCCAAACCTCCTGAGCAGGCTCCTAAACCTGCATTGATTGTTTTAGGCCGATTTCAGCCGTTTCACCGCGGCCATGCGGCATTAGTTGATGCGGCTCTAGATTATGCTAACGAAAATGGTTTGTCGAGCCGCATTGTTATTGGTTCAGCAAATCAACCAGAATCTCTTGACAATCCTTGGACTTGGCAAGAGAGAAAACAGATGATATGTTGCTGGTTGCAAGCAAATCATCCAAATATTGAGGTTGATGTTATTGCAGTTCCTGATATTAATGATCCACCAAATTGGGTTGAACATGCAGAGCAATATCATGGTGAGGCTGGTGTATTGTTTACTAGCGATGGTCCAACAACTGACCTTTATCGTAAATCCGGTTGGGAAGTCATTGAATCACCGTTGAAAGCAAGAGAATCATGGGAGGGATGGAGGATTCGCTCAACCCTAAAGATGCTGTCAACGGTATCTGAAAAGGAAGCTGCCATACTTGTAATGGCTGAGACTATCCCAAAAGAAATTGCTGAACTTCTATGGGCTGAAGTTTGGTTGAAGAGACTGGCTTTCCTTGGTAGGCCATTTGAATCCGTTGGATAGAATTATTCACAAGATGTTGACGACCACTCTTGATTTTCAATGTGTTCAGCGAAGGAGATGACTCTGTCATCATTGACCATGAAATCGTAGACGCCAAGTCGAGATTCTGAATGAGTCCATATTACTGCACTCCCATTTTCACATTCAACGTGAAATAACATATCATCAGGGAAACGAATGGCAAATGTTCGGAAAACCGAATGAATATACCCTACTTCATGTGATTCAGTCACTATTTCAGTACGAGGTTGAGATTCTATCCAAGAAATGATTTCTGACATCACCTCGGCTTTACTTGCATTCACCACTATTCCTTGTTCGCCAGTGGCGCGGTATGGATTAGGTGCAATCCTTGAGCAATTCTGTGAATCTTCTGGGCATTGAGTTGGATACTCTTCAAACCCAAGTGTTGGTGCGGCAACCCAAACTAGGAACACCATGCCAATGTAAAGCGTGGTAATTCCCAATGCAAAGACTTGCAAACGCCGAGGTGAACCGTACCATTTTCCCTCTTCACTCAATCACTCCACCGCCGTGACGATGACTCTGGCAGGTCTCAAAACTCTGTCATGTAGCATCCAACCAGGTTCTAACACCTGTACAACGGTATTTGGGGCGTGTTCCTCACTTGCCGGGATTGTGGTAATGGCTTCCATTATTTTAGGGTCGAATTTCCGACCGTTTACTTCAATCATTTTTGCTCCATCAGCAATAAGAGCGTTCTCTAGATTTTTTCTTATCATATCGATTCCTTCCATGATGGAATCATCAGTTGTTTCGGGCATTGAT
>CBFHYB010000080.1:0-7191 GCA_965659915.1 Candidatus Thalassarchaeaceae archaeon | reverse complement strand
CCCTAATGCAGTGGGGCTTCACAACTCATCAGCATCTAATTTCTTGACTGGGAAGAGTGCTTCTGAGTTAGCAAAATATTCTGATATCTTGTTACTTGGTCACGAATGGTCTGTTGATGAAGAATTATTGAAAGGGATGCTTTTTGCACAACAAGAAGACCCCGATGCTTGGAGAAGTAGAATTGGAGTGATTGGTTCAAAGAGTAAGTGGGAAGCATTCACTAAATCCGCTTTGGAGTCAGGTATTGAACAACAATACCTCGACCAAGTTGACTGCCCTATTGGACTCAATGTGGGGGCTGAAACTCCTGCTGAAATCGCGGTTGCGGTGGTTGGGCAATTACTTGCCCGCATCAAATCCCAAGACCCCGAAGAGGCAACTTGGCGTGATGCTTAATTTCAGTTGACTATTCATTTAATGGCTCAAAGTCAAGAATGACTCTACCATATTGATCCCACTTTACAATCGGATTGTATCCTTTGTATTCAGCATCACGAAGCGAAGCACGGATTCTAAATAATACATCAGGTGGTAATTCAATATCAAATCCTTCACCACTGTGAAATCTTGTAAGAGCAACTGGCTCAGGATCAATTTGTTGTAATGCTTCAGCAACTGGCTCAGGTTCAATATGTGATAACACCTCATCAACTGGTTTTGGCTCTGAAACCGTTTCAACATCTTCTTCCACTACCTCATCTTGTTGCGGTTCTTCAACCTCAACAGCTTCGGTTACCATCGTGTTTGCTGCAACAATGTTCTCAGATACTAGAGGTGTATTTGCAACAGTGCTTGAAACCATGACTCCTGCCCTGTTCATGTACAGGAATCCCTGTCCAAATAGAGTCAAAGCCGCTAACAAATACATCACACCTTGCAATACCCCATTAGAAATATCTTCAGCAATAATCAATATGCCTACAGGAATGGCTACAAGCGTGTAAATCCGCCTCCATTTTTCATCCTGCTCAAAGCCAATCATCATCTGAATACCGCCAAATACTGCTAATACAGAACCAAATAACCACGCCCCAGTTTCGTCAGAGAGGAAAAGAGCACCTATTGGAACGTAAATAGCGCCAGCAATCCCAGCCAATTTTGTCAGGTCAAGAATTTCCTCGTCACTCTTCTCTGTCCACTCAAAGTCCCACATTCTCCAAGATGCCCAAGTAAGAACAAGGCCGGAAAGAACCAACCACAATCCCTGTGTTTCCAGAGATAAACCGTATTCTCCCCAAAGATGTTCAACAGTGTTTCCAATTGCAAGTGATTGAAGGAAAATAGCGGCCAGCATCCATTTTGCATATCTTTGATTCCACATTCTCCACGATAGCAAGAATGCCGTAGCCAAAAATGCGATTCCACCCCATGCAGTCATGCCAAAGAGGCTGAAAATAACTGCATAACCAAGTTGTACATTTGCTAAAATATCCCTAGTGTTTTGGTATTTTACCTCCGCATCAAATCCAACAAAATCTCCTGGTGGTGCCACATATTTACCTGGAAGTGCTTCGGGAGCGCGGGATTGCATGATTCCTTTCCAGAATAAAACCGTCACTAACCAAGTAACTAGTGAAGCAATTGTGAATACTTCAACAATTTCGTCATCCCCTAACCAATCATGTTCAACCGCTGCCATCATCAATGATGAACAAAATGCTGGTGGCCAAACCCAATATGCCGCCAACTGGCCTGTTGCCCACGCACCAATTCCTGCAACCACAACTACTGCTAGAACTAGTAGATAGGGGTCGGAAACAAGTAGATGCAAACCTACTAGAATTGAAAGTGTTGGAATTAATGTGGGGTACTGTGCAAACTCTTCTCTCTTACCCGCGTCATCACCCTTTGATAGTCTAAGGTCCCTAGCAAATCCAATCAATGGTATGGCACCAATAATTACCCAACCTATTCCCGCCCATGCAGGGTAATCAATTCCAAATACGAACGATGACTTCATCGTCAAAAGTGATGCACTGAACGGTATTGTGTCAATGATTGCAACCGGCAACTGAATGAGAAATAAAATTCCAGCAGCCCAAGCAATTGGCAACAAATTGATGGCAATTGTTCGGCGATGTAGTAGTGCACGAGTCATGGCCAAAAACATCATGCTGAGTAGTAAAATACCTCCTGAAACATCGAGTAATGCCACCATCATTACACCGATGAGAAGCCAATCTGCAGCTTTGCCTTCCTCCTTAACTACACCCTGTTTAATCAACATAAATTGACCTAGTAATGGACCTGCTAACATTATCAAATCAAACATTATTTGTGCGATAACAACTTCACTTCCACCTGCATCTATCAACGACCCATGGATACGGAATGACCAGGGAAGTCCAACGAAGAAAAGTAACCACACTCCACCTGCCCGAGTAAGATTGTCCTGAGGTAACTCAAACAATACCTCCCGCATTAGCACCATTATTGGCAACAACAACAGCATGACTGTCCAAGTCGCAGTTGAACCTGCAGCAGCCAACGAGAATATCAACAATGGTAGAATCATACTTCCACGCATTGCTGGGCCCCATTCCCCAATCCGCTGGTTAATTGATGTACTAGGTTGAGACGACCATTCCCCTGTTTGAGGGTCCCACACTGAGACTGTGCTACCAGCATCAATTAGCATGCTCGTGAGTTTCCCGAAATCAAACTCAACCACTCGTAATGAGCGCCCAATTGAGTACAAGGCGACCGCAAAAATCAGTGCTTCAACACCTAATTCTGAGACCCCGATTTTAGCTCCAATCCCGCTTTCAAAACGTCCCATCAGTTCTAAAATGAATATTGAAACACCAGTCACTAACACCAATACTGAAATCTCTTTTCTTGCTTCACTATCATCTAGATCTACTGATTCAACATTACTCGCCTCGCGCAACACGAGTAGTAGAAGGTATACAACAAATATTATCGGTAAATATGGCCCAACCCCGAACAGCATTTCGTGAGATAGTAGGGTTAAAACCACCATCAAATGATACGGTGCCTTGGATAATTTACCCTCTCTACTTGCTATTTCTCCAATGAAAAGTAAAGCGGCTGGAGGAATTACTAGGAAGAATGGGTCCAAAGCTAATATCGAAAACGGATCGGGTTCAGTTGATGATAGCCAATTAACTAAGAACCAAGATGTTGCTAACATTGAGAAAGTCCAATCAGAAACCCAGCGCCTTGTTTGAGGTTTAGTCACCATGTAAACAAACATTACAATCGCAATAGCCCATGCAAATCCGGAACCAGGTGAAGGCAAAAATGCCAAACCTACTGCTAATCCAATTGGCATCCACGGAACTCGACGCATGTGGACTGCAGCAAAGTAACCAATCAACAGTGATAACCAAAGGAATAATGGCAAACTTGCTAACACATTGTCAATTGGCTCAATAAGCACTAAATCCAAGTCGCCAACAACAGCCCAAAACTCTGCAATCAAAACAATCAGAACTAATCCAATTGAACCACGTTGAATCATTGACTGCGACAAACCTCTTGCAGACGCAAACATCCCTTGCATAAGTACGACTATTGCTAGTAATGTGAGGCCAGCGCCACCACCAACTTTCAGTTCGTAAATTATTGGGATTACCGAAGAAAGGAAAGCAGAAGAAAGGAAAAGAGGAGCTCTATTTGAAACTGAACCAAGCCACATCCCCATACCAGTCAATGCCAACATGCTGATAATGAGAGGAAGAGAAATTGAACCATTAGCCCAATTAACCCATATTTCAGCACCAATGAATAACACCACAAGCGGTGCAAGAGTGGTTACTAAACGCGGCAGTATTGTTGCTCCAACCCGTTCATTCTGACGCCACTGAGATAAACCAATCATAACAAACACAGAGGCTTGAACAACCGCACCCCACTGACCAGGCATCCAGCCATCAGTACCAGAAACCCCATTGCATAACACACCTGAATCAGGGTAATATCCGCAATAGAAAAACAAACCCCAGCGGGATAACCAAAATCCGCCGAGCACAGCGAATAAATGACCAAATGAGAGTACATAATCATGAACAATTGAGATGGTTTGATGACGGCGATATTGCACCTCAACAAATCCGTAAGAAAATATTACCATCAAACCTGCACCAATCGCGAGATAAAGAAATTCCATATCGCTATCAAGTTCACTTGTCATGAAGCGTCCGATAGCAAAAGCAAGCGCAATCATACCACCAATAATTGAGAATAACATTCCCATTTTTGCGCTATCAACATCTACAACCGCTGCAATTGGTGATTCAACAGAAACCCCTGGGTAATAGGTTGACTGTTCACCTATAGTTGATTCAATTCTTGCTTGTTGTTTGACTTTTGAAAAATCTCGAAACCTAGTTCTACCCTCTCCAGTACCTTCTGCCATGGGGGTCCATTATGCATGGTTACACATTAACTATCACCCGACCACCACTAGTTTTCCAAGATAAACGAATAATGATAGCCGATGCCACCTACGCAGTGGTGTGCAGGAAGTAAAAATTCGGTGGTCAGCAGCAACTGTAGCGAAATCAGAGTTCGCAGAACTACTGAAAATCTGCTCAACTTTTGAGGTAGTGGCACATTTGGATGTTCAACCCGAAGGAGTGCGCCAACTGACTCGTTGTGAAATGAGAAATGGTGCTGACTTTGAATCAATTAATGATGTATCTTTTCTCACCTATGAAGGAATTTTACCAAAACGAGGTGACGGGCCGGATGCAATAGTCGTGATGAATCAACATCCGTTAGTAGTTTCAGCCATCAGTTTTGATGACATTGCAGTCTATCCCCCTTACTCAATATCTGATGAAGGAGTGGAAATCACTCTACGCGGGGTGCCATCTGGAATTAGTCAATTCTTAGCCCAAGTAAACATTTTCTTGCCTCCTGACAAGGTGTCGGTTACCACTCACGATGATCCTAAAAACGATGCTTTAGAACTATTGGGAAAGCGCCAATTAGAGGTAATTCGACAAGCGGTTTTGCTAGGTTATTACGATGAACCGAAGAAAATATCCATGCGAGAACTCGCAACCCAAATTGGAATCGCAAGAAGTACTCTTGGAGAACACCTTCACGGGGCTGAATCAACCCTCATCAAATGGATTAGCGACGACAACTGAACTTTCCTCAAATTATGATTAGAAAGCCCCGCCTGTTTGATTTAGTAAATCGTCATCAACCTCATCGGCCTTTTCCGATTCAGATTCCTCTTCTAGAGAACCTAAAGCAGTGCTCTCTGTTGCACCAGTTCGCACGATTCCCAAAACACCCATTATTACTAACCCAATTGCACTTAGGTAAATTACAGCAGTTACTTGGTCTATAAAGAAAGAACCACCATCTGTATCAAAGTTAGTCCAGTAGGTAAATTGCTTCTGATTATCTACAATCCCAGACTGCATCAATCCTACAGTTTCAGCATCAGCACCACCGCCGGACTCAATCTTGAAAATGACTTGCATGTCATTCATTTCAGGGGTTCTAGATGCTTGCTGTTCCATTGTTCTCAAATCAACATAGAAATAACTTTCAGAAGCACCAGCAACAATAATTCTAGCAGTTGGTTGAACCTTCAATTCAACATCGCCACCGAAATAAATTGGCACTGCACCAGGGAAAATATCTAGTGCAGAATGTGAATTAATCAACTTGCCTTGAATCAATCTCTCATTGCCATCAATGTGGCAAGTCCAAGTCTCTGTCAAAAGACCAAGATGGTCGCTATCTGCCTGCTGCAATGGTGAGCAAATTGCATAATCACCTAGATTTATCAAATCTCCTTCACCGGTGATAAAACCACCAGTTGTACCAACCAATGACTCGTTGGTAATCACCCCATATGTGCCCTCTTCCATCTCAGGTGTTCGCCAAGGAAGGTAAGGTGACCCATCTTGTTCAAGAGTTTCTCCGGTATCGCAATTGGGGTTTTCCCCACTACAGACCTTGTACAATGTCCCACTACCCGTTGATACGCCATTTGGAGCGTGTTCTGATACTGAGCCAAAGTAAGTCTTGTTTGTTTCAAGAGATTGCCACCCATAGGTCAAATTTGTAGGGCTGCCTTCAAGTTGAGCCATCAAAGGATCTCTCCAGCCGAATAACCATTGGTCAACAGTATGAGAAACCCACTTGGTTGCTCCAGGATATCCTGTCGCTTCTTCACCAAACATGCTTCCAAGCAGATTTGGAATTTGAGTATTGAACATTAATTTATGAACGAAGTAACGAAGTGCAGCAGCACTATTCTCGTCTATATCATACAATTGTGACACTAATTCAGTATTCCACTCAAGTTCAACACCACCATTTTCGGGAATCAGGGTAGTAGGATTGACTGGCAATGTATGCCCAGTAGTTTCACCATAAAGGAATCCTACTACAGCATCTGTTGTGAGGCCCATTGGGCCATAGAGTATGTTATCAACTTGTGAATAATTGAGAATGACATCCTCCCCTGAAACGCCGTATGTGTTTCCAATAAACGAACCCCACATCCCAGCCACATTGAGGCTAGCACTAGCAAAATATCCAGTTAAAGGGTCTGGCCCAGCAAACTGAGTATAGAGATATTCAGTAGCGTTCAATGTTCCTGAACCACCATTCAAAATCAGCGGGTGATCAGTGTTACCAAGCAACCAATTGCCACCATATTCACCCACCATAGCCACATCGGAAATACCAATATTGTAGTCTAACATTACTGCAAACGGATTTTCAAGAGCTGTGGATAAGATGAGACCAAGTCCCCACATAAGCCCGCCAGAATCTGAAACTAGAATCCCGCGTGGTGTGCCGTCATCCATTCCCCAAAGAAGGTCATAGAGTGAATCATGGTTTGATATTCTTGAGCCTGATACTTCGTAAAATCGGTCTTCGACTTCATTCATATCATCTGCCCAATTTGAATCCCCTCCTCCATTGCTAGCAAAGGATGCACCTACAAGCGCGTACATTGCTTGGTCACGCGCAAAGGTTTCAGCAAAGTCTGGAATTGTCTCATTTTGCATAGCCAAATAACCAAACAAATTTGCTCTAACCATAGATGGATTATCATCAGGATTATACATTAAATCTGAAACTGAACTACCTGGTGAACCAAGACCCATGAACACTGCAGGACCCCACTTGCTGTCGAGCGATATTTCTACTGATGAGTCACCCGGATCTACCGCTTGACGGAAGGCAAATTC
>CBFHYB010000079.1:3815-7257 GCA_965659915.1 Candidatus Thalassarchaeaceae archaeon | reverse complement strand
GGTTTCATTTCGGCGTTAATCGGCGTAATTGCGCTTGGAATTTAGGTCCACCTAGTAGATGCATTACAGGAACTGCTAGTGTTGCAATTATCAAAATCACTAATGATGCTTTACCCCAAAGTGGTAGAGATGAGAAGAACATAGTCCAAAGAACCCACCCCATAATCAGCCATAGAATAGGTGCGTATCGGCCACCAATTAGTGCAAGCCTCGCCCTCACAGTTGCGTCATCATACAATTGAGGAGCTTCTTCTGCCGTGCAGTATCCATTCTCTACTCCACATCGAGCGCAGACAAGATAACGAGGCCCATTACCAGAAATGAAGTGCTCTTGCGGGTAGACGCTATGACATAGGCGGCAGGTTGGCATACTATTCCCTCAGACCCCTCGACCAAGGAGAGGCACTTCAACGCTTTGACCTACAGTCCTATTTGTAGTGACTAAGAAATTATCCAATATCACCCAACCATCAGCACTCCCACAAGATTCAGGGTGAAACTGAACACCCCATAACGGCAAGTCATAATGAGCAATACCCATGACTAGAGAGTTAGTTTCTGCATCCGTTGCTATTACCTTGAGTTGCTCACCTTTCGGTTCAACAATTAGAGAGTGATACCTCATCATACGTTGTTTAGGTCCCATTCTAGCAAATAACGCGTCATCATCAAAATCCATCTCAACAGCCACACCATGTACGGCACCACTTGGGGAAGGGCGTAATTTCCAGCCAGCGGCTTCACCAATTGCTTGGTGTCCGAGACAAATTCCTAGAAGTGGAATTGGGTTCTTATCAGAATCTACAATTTCACCATTCAGAGCCAATCTAGCTAATTGCTGAGTTAATTGACAATTCGCTGGCCAGCCAGGACCCGGCCCCAAAATGATGTGAGTTGGCATGATTGCAGAGAGAAGGTTCTCAACTTCAACGGTTGATTTTTCTCCACGCCCCTCTACCACTATGACTTCTGTCCCAAGTTGAGAACAAGCGTGAACTATATTCCATGAAAAAGAATCAAGGTTGTCAACGAATAACAGACGCCTCTCGCCTTCATTCACCTGTTCTAATCTGGGATCACTAGGTTTCCATTCAATTGGTTCGGCTGGGGCGATACATACCTGCGGCTTAGAATTGAGTGATTTGTGCAACGCTTTCGTTTCGGCATTCAAGATTGGTACCGGCTCAATTGACATCTCACCTTGAGGGATTTTACTTGCTGAAGAACCCCAAGCAGCATCAAGAAGCGCTTGAGCTTTCCATTTTGCTTCCTCAACCTCTTGCAAGGAATCAGACTCAAAAACAAGCCCACCACCAGCCTGCACTTTTCCTAACCAATTACCTGAAGTTCCACTTTCCGCTTCCAAAGTGCGAATCAAAATATTCCAACACGCTTGACCAGAGCGTGGGTCATAAAATCCTAGAGAACCTGTCCAAGCTCGGCGTGGAGTTGCTTCTAACTCATCTATTGCGGCTATTGTAGCAGTCTTCGGGCATCCAGTGATACTACCTCCGGGAAACAATGCTTGCAATGCATCCCAGCCATCCAAATCATCCCTGAGTCTGCCTCTTACATCACTAACTAGGTGGTGTACAGTTGGGTGTGACTCAATTCTCCAATCGTGCCAACGAACTGAACCAACAGCACATACCTTGCCAAGATCATTTCTCTCTAGGTCAACCAGCATCATGTGCTCACTAACTTCCTTACGACTTGCTGCCAATTCTCTCTTTAGAGCAAAGTCCCTGTCTCGCGAGCGTGCGCGTGGGCGGGTTCCTTTGATTGGCCTAGTGGATAATTCGTTTCCATTCATTGATAGAAGAAGTTCAGGACTAACACTAGCAAGAGAATAATCGTAATCAGGAATATTCAACCATCCTGAGTATGGGGCTGGATTACTAGCAACTAAGCGCTTGAAAACGCCCCAAGGGTCTTGCAGCCTACCTGACCAAATACGGCCATAATTCAGCTGATAGAACTGGCCGTCACGTATTGCATCTCGCACTGTATCAACAATTGCAGAATGTTCTTCATCATGAATGGTGGAATCTAGTGCAGCCTTTTCAGCTAACGATTCCTGATGGATGGAGGAGGTTGTCAACCAATTGTCAATACCTTGGCAACATTTCTCAAACCACTCATCGTGATGTGTAGTTACGACAGAAATTGTTCCTTCAGACCGGTCATGAATAATCCACCTATCAACCCTGAGAAGTGTTCCCAAAAGAGCGCCAGCGGGCGGCAGATGGTGAAGTTGCACAGGTTCAGTCCACTGCACCAAATCATAGGTTAGAAGTCCAGCAAAACAACCCGGTTGTAAGCCTTCTAAGTTGCTATCAAGATTTGGTAAAAGATGGTTCATCTCCCTCAATGCTGAAGATAAATCATTACCCTTTACAGTCACTCTCTTATTCCATTTACAACCTTCTTCCCATTGCTCAATTCGCCAATCACAAGTTGATTTAGGCCCTTCTAAATTGATTTCACCCTGTAAAGCAGAACCATTTGAAATTGCTTCAGGCTGACGGATCCTAGAAGGTTGTTGTGAGATGATTCTGATTATTGGCGGACCTGCAATAAATGTAAAGTTAGAATCAACAGAAATCGGACCACTGGACTGAAGAAGGAGTTCATCAGGACCACCGTAGTCACTTGCGGATGTGCCAATTAGTCCTAATTCACGTAGAAACTCGAGAAGGTTCGGTGCAAAACCATCTCTGTCATCAACAGGCCACTGTTTTTTTGCAGTCAAGACGATTCCTCCTGTATATCTGTCCAACCTGATTCTAACGCTTGGTAAAATGATTCAAAACAAAGGTTGGCAAAATTATCGGGATTGTTGCCAATCGGTTGGCCATCTAATTCTGTGATTAATACTACGCCAATTCCAGTACCTATTGCCACTAACGCTCTTGCCCTTGAAAGAAGATTTCTTGTTAGACGGCCTGGAATAAGAGGGATTCCTTCCCGCTCAAGATGACTTTGAATGGAAGCAAGCGAAATTGAATCAAGCGCCCCCTCTGAAGGTGCTGGGTACCAAGCAGTACCATCATCATCCAAAAGTAAAGGAGTGGCCAATTGGCAGTCAACTACCGCTTCATTATGAATTAAAAGCGCAATTTCACACCCTCTCTCTGCTGCTTGTGCTCCTGCATCCTTGTATGGTTGCCAATCACCGTGTTTACACCCCGTAATACCACCTTTCCATCTTGGTGCAGGGATGGCTGTCGCACTCACTCTAGCAATTCTAAGTTGAGATTCAGACTTCACCGAACTCCATCTTGTTGAGGCTGACATTTCTCCATTCAAATTAAGGTTTAAATTTGCTAATCCAACACAATCATCTTGATTTGATTCTTCAACATTTGAAAATACAGAAAGCATCGAACTTAATGCCTGTTCACGGGCATCAACCGGCCATTCAATTGACAAGCGTGATGCA
>CBFHYB010000079.1:0-3717 GCA_965659915.1 Candidatus Thalassarchaeaceae archaeon | reverse complement strand
ATTTGAAAATACAGAAAGCATCGAACTTAATGCCTGTTCACGGGCATCAACCGGCCATTCAATTGACAAGCGTGATGCATGTTCTTTGAGACGTGTGAGATGTTCTTCGAAATGGGCTACTGAAAAGCCACCGTCCCACCTTAAGGTGGTGAATGCTGAGCTCTTTGCCAGTTCGGTCATCCCATCACCACTCTCCTACGAGGGGCTCGTACCCATCAATGCTCACCTTGAAGAATTGAGTCACAATAGATCATCAATTAATGAATCGAGTTCACTATCACCACTAGATGGGCTACTTGATGCAGTATCACCAAACAAGTCATCTGATAATTCTGCAAGACGTCTGCTGGCGTCTGTTGGTGGTGCCTCTACTTGTTGAGCAAAGCCTGACTGAGTCTCTTGAGGTGTACTTGCTACTGGAGATTCTTTTGATGCTTGAATCTGAGATGCTGCCGGCATCAATGTTCCAGCCAAATCAACATCAGGGCCACGAGAGACATCACCGTCTTCGTTATCTCCCCAACCTTCTTCTTGAGGTAATCCCCAAGCCGCGTGAGCAAGTTCTAATGCTTCATTTCTTGAACGATTACTGCGTCCACGAATAGCCAACAACAGAACGGTAACAATAGCTAGTGAAAGGAGAATTGTAAGTAATGTATTCATATCAATTAAGTCAAACAAACCAGAACTTGCTTCGCCATCATTACTACCATCACCGCCGCCATCAGATGGTGCTTTGTAAGGCTTCAATTCCTTGGCTTGTACCAAGTGTTTCCAAGCGTTACCGTCATAGGCTGATACTGCGATGAACCAGTGTGTTGAATTATCGTATGGTGATGTCTCATTGAATTCTTCTAATGACCAGAAAGTACCGATGATTCCACCCTTAGCCATATCCGCTTCATCGGTGTTCTCGAAGCGTGAATCGCTAACATATATTCGATAACTGCGAATATCTGTTCTAACTATTTCTTGCCAATCAATTTCAATTGCCCCGCCATCTTCACTCCATTGCACAGTGAAATCGACATCTGGAAGATGTCCACCAGGGTCATCGCCTGAGTTATCAATTGCCTTGCCTGAA
Source organism: Candidatus Thalassarchaeaceae archaeon (assembly GCA_965659915.1). Classification (GTDB taxonomy): domain Archaea; phylum Thermoplasmatota; class Poseidoniia; order Poseidoniales; family Thalassarchaeaceae; genus MGIIb-Q1. The sequence continues at coordinate 2,633 of CBFHYB010000079.1, read as the reverse complement.
CCGACATTCAATAAATCGCGATGAGCATTGCCAGACGAATCAACAGGAACAATTGCAATATGAACAGGGATTCCTGACATGATGGCTGCTCCACCATCAATCATCTCAACCATAATTGGTTGTTCAACAATACGGTCAAGAATCATAATTGGCTGTCTATGACCACTACTTGTGTAGGCAATAATATCAGAATATACCTCATAATGGTCAATATCACTAGCATCGCTCAGTTCAAACTCAACATAAACCGCAGTCCCATTATCATTGGGAACATCTGTCACAATTGGTGCCTGCAAGCGGTCAGGAGCAATGATATCATCGCGATTATCTATTGGTGTTACCACTACTGAAGGTAAACCAGTCAAGAATGCTGAACCATACAAATCATGAATTGTTACAGTTACTGAAAGTGGAACATTGGGGCGAATAGTATCAGGATCTGAATTCTCAACACTATCACCATCATAGAGGGCTTTTGTTAGAGTTAAACCAATCAATCCTTGTTCTGAATTTATTGGATATTGAATATCCATTTTTACTGCTCCACAAGCACTCACATCATCTTTGCATCTTGCCCATGTGGCAGCCAAATTATCCACTGGTTGACTACTCGCCCAAATGACATAGTAACCAAAGTCGTCAACATCTGTTGCAGCCCAACTGACATCAATAGCCTCGCCCTTATCTTGAGGGTGGTCCCATGCTGATAGGTTCTGCACACGTCCTGGTGGATCGGTGCCACGGAGGTTCTTTTCAGGCGTTGCTTGGACAACGGTAACATTTCCATAATCACCATTGCCCCACGCATCAAACGCTACGACAGTTACCCAATACGGGGTATTGTCCTCTAGAGGTGTTGCACCCCAATGAGAGATGATGGTTGAGTTCGTTGTACAATCAGCAACAATTGTTGCATTAGCAAAGTCTGCTGCTCTAGTAGGAGTCATTTCATCAGCTAGTGATGGTCTTACGAGAATTGTATGCCAAGCACAATCGTCCTCATTATTTGGTGTCCATTCCACAGTGATTCTACCTCCTTCATCTTCAGGGGTATCGTATGCAGTGATGTTTTCAACAGGATTTGGTGGAATACCATCGTTAATTCCCCCTGTTGGAACCACTGGACCAATGATTGTTGCATTTGCTGGGTCGTGAAGTCCACCTTCATCAACACAAGTTAATGCAACCCAATACGGTTGACCTTTTTCAAGTTGCAAAACAGTACTATTTGATTGCGCATTGATATCGCTATCTTGAGATGGCAGACCTACTGCATCAGTAATTTCTTGAGTTACCGCCCAAATTCTTGTCCCCGCGTGATCAATTGCAGTACACTTGCTCCACTCAACATAGAGGTCCCCATCTGCTCCACCTTCTGCAGGACCTGCGTTAGCCCATGCAGGAGGATTTGGAACCTCATCACTGGCTGAAGCGGGACCCATAACTGGTGATGGTTCGCCAAGAGTGCCATCATCATATTCAATCAGAGCAACGCCGTAAATATCTACACCATCAATAATTGGTACACCGTTTACAGTAGCGATTTCTGCTAGAGTTGTGGACCACATTGGGATTCGTGCATCGGGTGCTCGCATTGCTAGGTCAGCCGATGTTGGCATTGAACTCCAGTTTCCTTCTTGCAAATAAATTCGATATGCCTCCCAACCACTATCTTGGCTTGGAGTCCACTCAGCAACTAATACGCCACCACCATCATCAGGGCGGTCGAATAAATCTAACAATTCAATTGGCGATTCTGAGCGAATCCAGTCATACATGATGCGTATTTCTAAAGTGCCATTTAGTGGACTCTGCAAACGAATGTGTAAGTCACGGCCTTCTTGTGTTAATGTACCACGACGCGCTGCTAATGAGAATTCATCGGCTAAATTACTATTCAATTCAGTGAGGTTCCACGAACCAGAATAATTCACACTATGAGACGCTACCCATACCGCTGCACCTTCTACAGGGCTGGATAGAGTTAGAGGCATCTGATGAATGGGGATTCCATTCGGCGAGGCACTGTTTGCTTGGCTAGGTAGAATCACCGAATTAGTTGGACCAATGAGGGCAATTCTTTGACCGGGAGTAGTGGAATTTGTAATGTCCCATGAATTACCTGAAAAAGTCGCTGACAACGGATCTGCACGACGCATTGATTCCCTCTCAACATCCAAATAATTTGGTGCGGGGCCAAATCCAAATAAGCCATTATCAGCAGTTGTCAACCAAATGCCATTGGCTCCAACCCAGCCACCAGTCAACGAGAACATGTATTCTTGACGCACTACATTATGCTGGCTTGAAGAAATATCAACCCAATCAACACCACCATTACTGAGGACAACCAAGGTTGTACCGTCACTGAGAATATCGTTAATTGGCCACGCTGAAAACGACCATGATGGATTTCCTGTTTCCATCTGATTAGCGCCAGCATTCCAATGCATTAGCGGCTCCTCAAAGGTGGCAACATGCACACCCCACCAATCAGCTGCAATCGCCTTGACATCATTTGACGGCAACATATCAACACGATACTGTTGCCCTGGTGCCATTGTCGTCAGGTCAAATGATGTCGCCCCAGGTCTTGAAGCGCCTTCACCTTTGTGAGACAAGAATAATGTTGG
>CBFHYB010000078.1:0-7320 GCA_965659915.1 Candidatus Thalassarchaeaceae archaeon | reverse complement strand
TGTTGCTAGAATTGCTGACAATGGGAATTGGTCTTGGGTAGAGTCGATGCGCGATTATAATGAGGGATATGCTAGAGGTATTGCTGTAGATTCCAATCAAAACGTTTACGTTATTGGTGAAAGTTATTTGCATGCGAACGGTGGTAGTGGCAGTTATACAAGTTTTACCGACAGCTCATCTAGTGGTGCAGGTTCAATATCCAGTAATTGTGGGTCTTGGAGGTATAATGTTTGGTTAGTCAAATATTCAGTGGCAGGTATGGTTGATTGGGTAGACAGAATTTCCGATTCATGTAATAATAGGTATGCAGTTGATGTAATTACTGATAGCAATGATTCAGTAATTGTAACTGGCAAATTTGACGGACAACTATCAATGCAAGGAATGACAACAACTTCTGCAGGGGGTTGGGATATTTTTCTTGCTAAAGTAAATTCAACGCATAGTTGGGAATGGCTCACTCATGGTGGTGGTTTGTCTGAAGACCGACCCGAAAAATTAGCAATAGACAGTAATGATAACATCATAGTCACAGGATATAATTACAACCACGCATCTTTTGGAACCACGATAATATTAGCAAATTCTGGTGGCTTTGTTGTAAAAGCGCTAGGCAACGGTACTTGGGATTGGGGTACAAGAATATCACCTAATTCACATGTGATAGAGGATGTTGCAGTTCATTCAAATGACAATTTGACAGTAGTTGGTAGCCAATATATTACTCACTTAAATTCTACAGGTTCCCAACAATGGTATGAAAGTAATTCTCAGAGTTTGTATTCAATATCTTTAGACACAAACGAGACTGCTTACATCACAGGACATTTTAGTGGAAGTAAGACCTTTGAAAATTTTAACTTAGTCAGCAACGGTTCAGATGATTTATTGATTTGGAAGTGGGATAGAGATAGAGATGGTGATTCAATTCCTGATAGATTGGATAATTGTGGTGACTATGCTAACGGCAATCAAGATGATTATGATGCTGATGGCCCAGGCGATGTATGTGATGCAGATGACGATAATGATGGTTTTCTAGACGTCTTTGATAATTGTCCACAAGGTGACATGAATTGGACATCTAATTCATCTACAGATAGAGATAATGATGGTTGCCAAGATTCTGGGGAAGATAATGACGATGATGATGATGGCGTAATAGATAATTTAGATATGTGCCACCCAACGGGATTACTCAATTGGACATCGTCCCCAACCACAGACCATGATGGTGATGGTTGTAACGATGTTTCAGAAGATTTAGATGATGACAATGATGGTACTCAAGACACCCTTGACTTATGTTTCAATGGCGAAATTAATTGGGTAACTAATGCAACTTCTGACCATGATAGTGATGGCTGTCGAGATTTAACAGAAGATTTAGATGACGACAATGATGGTATTTTTGATGAATTTGACGTCTGTCAAATAGGTGACACTGGTTGGGCATCTAATTCAACTACAGATCATGATAATGACGGTTGTCAAGATTTGTTAGAAGATTTAGATGATGATGGTGACTCAGCTTTAGATTCAGTAGATCTTTGCCCCCGGGGTGTATTAAATTGGATTCGATATATTTCTGCTGATTATGATGACGACGGTTGTAGAGATAGTGATGAAGATGCGGATGATGATAATGACAATGTAACGGATCATTCAGACCTATGTTATCTAGGTGAAAAAAATTGGACATCATCTTTATTGACGGATAACGACGGCGACGGCTGTCGCGATTTAACTGAAGATGTTGACGATGATAATGATGGGATTACCGATGTCAATGATTTCTGTCCTCAAGGAGATATTGGTTGGACATCAGGAAGAGTAACAGATCATGATAGTGATGGCTGTCTAGACGCAACTGAAGATAGCGATGATGATGGCGATGGGGTGCCTGATACCCAAGATTCTTGTGACAAAGGGATGCTTGGTTGGGTATCAAATGGAGGAAGTGATTACGATGGTGATGGGTGCCTAGACGCAACTGAAGATGGAGATGATGATGGTGATGGAATAATTGATTATTTGGATCCATGCCCATATGGTGAAGAAAATTGTGCAACATCTGGAACAGGTGGTAATGTCACGATTATCAACCAATATCCTGAGAATTCGTCAACAAATGATACAGAACCAACCCAAATTATTCAAAACACAACGTACGTAAATAACACGTATATATTTGTGAATAATACTTATGAAAATGAAACCTTTCAAAATAACACAAATTTGAATCAAACAATTAATGAAGGCAATATTTTGAACGAGACAAACGATGAACCACAAGCAAATCCATCATCTGAGGCCGAATCAATAATTGAAATGTCCTGGGTTCCTCTTATTGTGATAATTTTGATGGTATTATTATTATTCGTTCAAGCATTACAACTTGTTAAGAAACCACTTACACCAGTAGGCCCTCCTGAAAGTCTGTTAGCAGAGCAAAAAATGTTTGATGATGTAGATTATACAACAGAAGTAATAAAATCCTCTGATGATTTTTCAATAACCAAAAAAGAAGAACCATTGAGTTCTGATAATGTACAATCTACACCTGAATCAACCACCCCCCCTAAAGTAGTTGAAAACCCAATTATTTCAGATGGTTTTGAGTGGGTTGAGTGGCCAGATGGTAGTGGCCAAAATCATTTCAGAGAAGTCGGTTCAACAGATGAATGGCAATCTTGGCCTATCGAGTAATTAACCCGTGAAATAACGTAAAAAACCACTTGGCGCCCCGAGCGGAATTCGAATCCGCGTCGAAGCATCGACAACGCTTCATGATAGACCACTACACTATCAGGGCTAAGTGATTAGCCCGCCCAAAGCCAACCTGTATTTAATGGGAACCCAACTCGCCGTAATGAGAGACATGGCCAAGAAGGGAGAATCAACACCGGGCGCGGCTGAAAGCGATGAAGAAAAAAACACACCTAAGGGTCCACCATCCGGCCCCCCAGGTGGGCCACCAAAAGGTGCACCAATGGGGATGCCAATGGGTATGTTTCCAGGGATTGCCGCAACGGGTGCACCACCACAAAGGTCAGCAGGCCCCTCAACTCCAGTGCAACAAGATAATGGACAACAAGAAGACGATGAGGAGCAAGAAGAGGTAGTAGATACTCCTGTTGCTGATGAAGATGACGAATTTTCTGATGAACCACCAGCACCTTCAGCAGATATTGGTGGTATGATAGGTCAAGCAATGGCAGCAACACCAATGTCAGATGTCGAAGCTCTACGGGCTGAAAACGTGTCAATGCGAGATGCTTTGACCAATGCTACAGGTATAATCAATGAAATGGATACTCAACCAATGCCACCAATAGTCGGGGATGGTTTTGTAGTGCCCGCTCATGTTGTTAGTGATTTTGTTAGAATCGGGCGTCAACTACAACGAGATGGACTTTGTCATGCAACTGTTGGAAGCGTTTCCACACTTTCTTTAGACGAACCAAACCTTGTACATATCACCAAAGAAGGCTCACCTCTAGGTCAGTTAGATGAGCGTCACATTACTTCAGGGCGATTAGGAGAGATGGCACCCCACGGTGCAGGTAGTGCCTGGAAAGTTCACACAATTTTGCTTGCAGTAACTTCGCTTGAGCACAATGGTAGTGCTGCTTGCGCACACCTCCCAGCCCCTTACACTACTGCAATGTCACTTGAACAGGATTTGTTTGTTCTTCGCCCTTCTGACCTTGCGGGTAAGCAGAGATTTGAGTCTGTTGTGATAGTTGATTCCGATGACGTGTCAGAGGATGATTTCTTGCGCCAACTTTCCGAAGGGTTGCAGCAATCAAAATGCAAAGCAATCGTTGTACGAGGCGGCGGAGTGTATGCTGTCGGCGCTAATTTTAACGAAGCTTGGGATAATGCAGCAGCGATAGAACACAGCATGAAAATTTCATTCCTAACCCGCCTCGCTGACATAGAATGATAGCGGCAAGTTCATTGAATTCAAGCAAGCGCCAATAGGCCGATAGCCATGGCCAACCCTCTTGTTATTGATGTCGTTGATAACGGCGGGCAGTGGACTCACAGAGAATGGAGAATGCTCCGGTATCTTGGTGTAGACACTCAAATAATTCCTAATGATGCACTTTGTGATGATCTTAGGGAATTGGACGGGTTACTCCTTTCAGGTGGGGCTGCACGTGTGGGTTTGACTGGTAAACTTGGAAATTGTGGAGAACTACTTGGTCTTGATTTACCAATCCTTGGCATCTGTGCTGGCCACCAATTCATGGCACGACATTATGGTGGTGATTGCGGCGAAGCCGAAACACCTGAATTTGGAGCAATGGAAATCACTCTCAACGATGGGGGTGGCGCATTATTCCAAGAAACTCCAGAGACTCAAGTTGTATGGGAGAGCCATAACGATGAAGTGACAATAGTTCCAGAAGATTTTTTCATCACTGCTAGTAGTCCTTCGTGTCAAGTACAAGCGATGGAAAACACCGACGGCAACCGTTTCGGGCTACAGTTTCATCCAGAAGTGAATGATTCGGAATATGGAGCAAAAATAATGGAAAATTTTGTTGAAATATGCCGTCAATCGCGTAATTGACGCTTACGCCCAAAGGGCGAGGTTGAAAAAGGGCGGGCCGGTCGGCGCCTTCGTATGGAACGAGTTTACACCTTTCTAGACGACCGAATGTTCACCTACCGGTGCATCAATATCAACTGTAAAGAGAATCACCGAGTCAAAGGGTGGACACAGTGGATTAACTGTGAAGCATGTGGTGCTGACGCCCTACCAACAGAAGTTCTCTACCGCTGCTTGAAGTGCGGTGCTTTGGAAGCATTCAGCCAAGAAAAGAACGGTGTCTCTTGCCGAAGTTGCGGATTTCGTATCTTTATCAAACCACGTCGCTCTGGTACAGACCCAGAGACTGGCGGCGAAGGCGCGTATAAAATGATTAAAGCAGATTGACAAAGGTCATCTATCGTCACACACCCTCACCTTTTGATGGTGAGGCGTGAGTTGGTGTCAAGTGGCACCCCATTTGAACGAGTAGCAGGCTATTCTAGAGCGATTAAAGTGGGGAATGCAATTCACGTTGCGGGAACAACAGCTACCGATTCAGATGGTAATGTATTGGCTAAAGGCGATCCTGTTGAGCAATGTATAATCATATTTGGAAGAATTGAGAAAGCCTTGAGCCAACTAAATGCATCACTACATGATGTGGTAAGAACTAGAATGTATGCAACTAGGGCAAAGGATTGTGATGAAATCATGCGAGTTCATGGTGAATTATTCGGTGAAATTAGACCGGCGGCAACTCTCGTTGTTGTACACGAGTTAGTCAATCCAGAGATGTTGCTTGAAATCGAAGTTGAAGCAATAATTGATTGATGAATTATGTCAAACAGGACTTTGCCATCGCTGAGTTCAAAGACTGTGGGCCTAACACTTGGGGTAGTCCTATGCCGAGTTGGTTAGAGAAGCACGCTCCTCGCCGCTTCGATGAATTGGCTGTTTCCAAAGAAGTTCGTCGTGCCCTCACCACAGTCAGTCTTTCAGGAAGTCCTCCTCATATGTTGATTACAGGTCCAGCAGGGGTTGGCAAAACCGCAGCTTGGAGATTAGTAGCGCGACAAGTTTTGGGCCCAGGTTGGAAATCCACGGCTCATGTATTGCAAGCAAGAGATTTAGTCGGAACAACAGGAGCAATGCAAAAATTTGAGGATTTCCTTCGTCCATCTGGGAGAAAATCAAGAGATACATTAGCAGGTAGAACAAGTTTGGAGGCGTTTGACCGGTCAATGTGGGAAACATCGGAAACCGATGATCCACCACCCGCAGGAGTGGAATTAGCACCACCTGAAAAAGGAGTAACACCAGTTAGTCGTTTAATCGTGATAGAAGATGCTGATCACCTTGGTCCGAAACGACAACCATATTTACGCCGAATGATGGAATCAGAATCTGCAACCTCTCGATTTATTTTCACTGCTAGAGCACCGAGCAGAATTATGGATGCTCTGAGAAGTCGTAGTAAACACGTTCGAATAGCATCGGTTGAACCTGAGCGCATAGAATCAATTCTAAAACAAGCATCAGCGAAAGAAATGGTTGAACCAGCGCCAGGGATTCTAGGTGACATCATTCATGTTAGTGGGGGCAATCTCAGAAAGGCGTTATTCACCTTAGAACTACTCACACGTACTGGCCAGATTGAGGACCGTTCATCAGTTCACAAATTAGTAGCAGCATCAACTCTTCAAGGTGGGAGATTAATGGTGGAAATGGCTTTGCGTGGCCGTATTATTGAGTGGCGTTGGGAGACTGAATATGGGCGCAAAAAGAAGATTTTATCGGGTGCGATGGCAGAACTTGATCGCCTAATGGGGGAGTTATCTTTAGACAAGGATGACGTGGTATCACAACTACATAGAGTAATTACTTCTGGGCGTTTAATGCTGCCACCGGAATTACAAGGAGAACTTCTCAACTATCTTGCAGAATGTGATGCTCGTCTTGGGCGTAGTTCCTATCCGAGAATTCAGTTTGAAAGATTCCTACACCAAGTTTCGGAAGCAGGATTACGGCATGGCATGGTAATGGCTTAATTGCCACAACCGTCATCTAAGGTGGGCCGGTCGAAAGGCTGGGCGCGTGGCCCAGCTGGATAAGGCGGCGGCTTCCTAAGCCGCAGATCGCGGGTTCAAATCCTGCCGCGCTCGTATCAAATAGATGCAAAATCCCAATGCGTCTCGTAGAGACGCTCGGCGTGGAGTTTATGATGCGCCGGCTAGTGGGAGGCCTTGATGGAAGCCTGGGATGTAGTCGTTGTAGGTGGCACTGTAGCCGGATTACGAGCCGCGATTGCGGCCCATGATGCAGGAGCATCAGTGACAATTTTAGAAGAAGGAGCAATAGGTTCGGGCGGTGCATCTACATCTGTTGAAGGCTTTGCAGTATCACTAAATGAAACCAATTATGACGACCACGCCAAGGATACAATTGCAGTTGGATTAGGTCTGTGTGATGAATCAACAGTCCGCCCCAGAACCGCTTCTGCTTTTGATCACCTAGCAGAACTAGAGCGTTGGGGTCTAACGCTTCGTCGCGGAAAAAACGGATTACCCCTACTTAGTTCAGGTCCAGGGCACACTCAATCAAGAGTAGCAACTACTGGCGATACTACAGGCCGTGAATTGTATTCACTTCTCGAAGAGCAGTGCATGAAGCGAACAATTTCTAGAAGAGGCGATATGCAATCACTTTCCCTCGTAACTGAATCAAATGAAGTTACAGGACTGATCACCTTAGATGTACAACGTGGTGAAATGGTAGC
>CBFHYB010000077.1:0-7344 GCA_965659915.1 Candidatus Thalassarchaeaceae archaeon | reverse complement strand
CAAATGAGTTTCCGAATCGAAAACCAATTCTATGTTCCTTTTCTGCTAGCACTTCTGTCAATCTACTTCTTGTTTGGAAATGTCTCACAAATGTTAGTTGTTTCTGGGGGTTTCATTTGTTGCACATTAGCATCTGCTAGAATTCATTCTCTTGAAAGCACATTTCCTCGACAAGGTGCAACACTTGTGTTGTTACTTCTATTGATTTTGATTTGGCCTTTTCTGCTATCTGTAGATCTATTGACCATGGATGGGTTTTCCATCAATAATGAAACTCTTACACAAATACTTGCAATTTATCTGATGCCTTTGGCAATTTGGATTCTTGTGCCTTTGATTGCTTCTGAGTGATAAAGAAGGCCATCACCTTGAAGCGTGAAGGATTATTCACCAATTATATGAGGAGGGGGCTACTGACTGTTGCAGTCGGCTTGACTCTTCTAGGATTGATGCTAGCAGCTATCACTCTGTGGCTTGGATTCACTTGGGCTCCCGGTGTAAATCCAGATGATTGGAAAGCACCTGAAGCATACCGTATTTTGTTTTGGCATGTACCTGCTGCATGGGCTTCATTCCAGGCATTCACTCTACTTTTTATCGGCTCAGGAGCATGGTTCCTCAAGCGCTTGGAATGGGGCTGGAAACTACATGTTGTTGGTGCTCAACTTGGACTTGTTTTCGGCCTTTGTGTAATTATCAGTGGACCAATATGGGGAACTGCTGAATGGGGTACTCCGTGGGATTTGACCGATGTGAGATTGAATACCTACGCTGTTTTAACCTCCCTTTCACTATTCCTAGTGATGGGGCATCAAGCACAACCAGATACAGAAGATACACGAGATACTTTTTCTTCTGTAGGTTTGTTTGGATTCATTTTGGTACCTATCACAATAATGGCAATAAGAATCTGGCAAAATCGCCACCCGTGTATTTCTTGTGGCGGTGAAGAAAGCGGATTGGACCCGCAAATTATGGCGGTTTTAATATTCGGTTTATTCTCTTTTCAAATCCTAGTTGCTGGACAAGTGATGTTACGATATATCATCGGCGGTCTAGAGGATCGACTCACAGAGATACAAGGAAAATTGGATACGAGGTATTGAGATGACTAGTGGAACATTATTTCTAGCGATAGCATATGTAGCGATGATTGGTATAATCGGTGGTTGGACTTGGAAACTACTTTCTCGAGTTGGCGAGTTATCAGATCGCCTCTCTGCAGCAGAATCAACACTAGGAATAACTTCACAAAACGAAGAGGAAGAATAGTACTGAAATTATCCAACCAAAGGATTCAAGCGCACCGCAGGTGGCGAAAAACCATCAGGAGGGCGCGTCATGGCACTTGGCAAGGCATTTTGCGTGTTGTGTGGCAACGAAGACGAACTGACCTCTGAGAGATTATGTGTTCCATGTTTCAAAGAGAGAACTACCCTCTCAATTCTACCTGAAACTATCCAAGGATATCGTTGTCCAAAATGCATGATGTATCTACATGAAAAGCGCTGGGGCCATCACCCCGATGAAGAATATGAAGAGGGGTTAGTGTCAGAATCACTTGAGGTTCACAATGATACTCAAGCCTTAGGAATTGGTATTCTAAGACAAGTGATGGATGATAGAAATACTAGGCTTTCAGTACAAGTTAGCGGATTTATTAGTGGAGTTGAATTTGAGAACATTCATTCAACAATGGTGAGGATTTCAAATGCTGTTTGCCCGACTTGTACGCGCAAGGCGGGAAATTATTTCGAGGCGACTGTTCAACTTCGCTCATCTGGTCGCCGCCTTTCAGAACACGAATTGAAAGCAGTTAGAGCAACTTTTGACGATTATTTGGACAGTATTGACCCGGACCCGATGTTTTTTGTCAACAACGAAGGGGATGTGCAGGGTGGTTATGACATGGTCCTCGGTAGCAAAGCACTAGCTAGAGGATGGACAAAACACCTACTGAGAAAATTTGGTGGAACATCAAAGGAGACAAACTCAATTGTTGGACGAAAAGATGGAGAAGACCTCACAAGATTGACTATTTCATATCGAAAACCAGCATTTGATATTGGAGATGTGGTACGGCGCAAGGACAAGTATTGGTTAATTGCTTCCTGGCAGAAAGAAGGTGCAATCATCTCGGCTGTTGACCGATTACAAAGAACTGGTTTGACTTGGAGAGACTTAGAGAAGACAACCGTAGTTAGCCGAACAAATGAACAATTTGTGATTGAGGTTTTGAATAGAGATTCTTCGGCTGCTGAATTCATGGATCCAAATGATTGGAAGGTGAAGGCTGTTTCACTTCCATACGATGATGACGGTGTTCAGAGTTCTTTGCGCATCGCTTTGATAGCCGACGAATGGGTCGCTCTACCTACATTAGCAGGCGGTGGTATCAGTGAGTGAAGTCAAAATTGCAGATTTAGTCGCTGCTCTTGATAGCGAAGATATGCTAGGATTTCTGCGACTTTTTCCTAGTGATTTTGCTACTCAAATGAAAAATAATGAAGCGATTGGAGTCAACCCCACACCGTCATCCGTTCTGTGCCTAGGAATGGGTGGATCGGCAGCGGCAGGAGATTTCCTTGCTTCACTAGCAAATTATCAAGGTGATTCTCAAGTTACAACTTGGCGTAATTATGGGCTTCCTAACTGGATAGAAGATGATTCATTAGTTGTCGCTACATCCTATTCGGGAAATACTGAAGAAACTCTTGACGCTACTACAGAGGCAATTGGAAAGGGACTTGAAACCGTAGTGATTTCAAGCGGTGGGAAACTAGCAGAATTTGGTAATCATATTTCAGTACCGGGTGGACAGCCACCTCGTTCAGCCTTTGGCCACCTATTTGGGGCACTGCTACACAAATCAATCTCTAGTGGAGTCGTTCCAAATGAGGATTTATCAGGACTTATTGAGAGGTTAGAAGAAACCGTTGAAGAGTTTGATTTTGTCAATAATTCTAACTCACCTTCACTTGCTCTTGCACAAACTTTGCTTGACCGAGAGGTAGGGATAGTTGCCGCTGCAGAACTAGAATGCGCCGGAACTAGATTCGTTAACCAACTCAATGAGAATGGAGGGGTTTTTGCTCGCTCTAATTCACTCCCCGAGATGAATCACAATGAGATAATTGCTTGGACTGATGATTCAGCAAAAAATAGCCAAGCCCTCATTTTGCTGACGTGGAGCGGCATGCATGAAAGAGTTGGGAAACGGGTTGATTGGATGATGGAAAATGTCGAAGTTGAGGTCGCTTGGCAACTTCATTGTGAAGGTGAATCACTGCTTGAAGCAATGCTATACTCTTGCATTGCAATGGACTGGATTTCCTGTGCAGTAGCAATACTTCGTGGAAAAGACCCTAGCGCTATTGGTGCTATTCGTAGTCTCAAAGAACATCTTAGTCAGTAGAGTGGACCAAGAACTAAGCGTGGGTCGGGAAAATCCCGTAATGCCTGTTCTCTTTCAGCAGGAGATACAACACCAGGGAGGTCATGGGTTGTTGGTTCAACGAGTGAGAGTTGAAAATGTAGATGTGGATCCCAACCCCCATTCTCTGAATACTCACCGAACCACCCTAGCACTTCACCAGCAGACAATTTTTGGCCAACCTTTTTGCCATCAAGAGAACCATTGCTCAAATGACCAAATAGAGCCCACACATTTACGCCATCAACAACCTGCTTTGTGATTACCACATTACCATAATCTCCTGCCGCAGGATTGTAACCAAAATGGGATATTTCACAATCAGTAAAAGCGTGGCACTCAGTACCTATTGGCCCACCAATATCGATACCCACGTGTATGAAGCGCTTTCCCTCAAAAATATCGGTATTGTATAGCCCACGCCTATCCTCATCATAACGTCCAATTGAATATTCAAAATTTGATTCGGGAATCACACCACCAGTGAGGTCTAAAACCCCATACTTTTCAGGAAGTTGTACAACTTGAGAGAAGGTGTGTCTAGCCCAATCAATTGACCCGCCCATGATGGCTGCGATACCGTGTTTGCACTTGAAATCAATGATGTAGTTTTTCGCATCACTTGAAGAGTGATGCGCTCTAGGCGATGTGATGGAGGGTGAGTTAGGGACTGTTCTCTGGCATCTGCTGGCTGGCGCTACTCTGCTGTTTGGTAGTGGAATCTTTCCAGCACTTTTCATAATCAAAATTCTTGATCCTCTATCAGATACATTTCGCAAAGTGATGTTATTGCCAGCAATTTCTCTGTTGGTGGTTTTTGGTATTGCAGGATGGATGGTCGTCATTACTGGAAAATTTGATTCTGCAACTCTAATGCTGCTATTGATTGTTGCAAATTGTTTAGCAGCATTATTTCATTGGAAAAGAGATGTCATCCGAGTTCGCCGCCTCTCACAATGGGAGTTAATGGAAGAACGTGCAGATCTAATTGAATCCGAAGGAGAGTTGCCAAAATCCATTGAAACTGAATCATTAAATGAGGACACTACAGAATTAGAAGAAGACATTGAAAAGAAGAAAAAACTAGCCATTGACCTAGCATCTTCTCGTTCATGGTGGCTACCTTTAGCATTGGCAACTGCGGCTCTTCTTTCACTCCTTCCTCTTCTGCTCTTTGAATATCCAAACGGTGTTGATTGGATTGGTTTCTCAACACTTTCACATCGTTTGGCTACTAGTGGAGATTTGTCTTTACCAGCCATCTCAGAAGGAAATTGGACATATCCGCCCGCTCTTCCTGCAACTGCTGCGCTGCTAGAAACAGTAGTCGGGATGACACCTGCAAGCGCAATACACCTAGTTGGCCAACTCTCATTATTTGCATTAATATGGGGCATAGCAGGTGCTTCTGATAGATGGGGGGCAAGTGGCCCAACTCTACTTTGCTTAGCACTTGTCCCAGCCCTTTTTGTCAAGGCTCATGATTCAGGATACCCCACAGTAGCAAGTCAACTTGGTTTGGTAATAGGTCTGTTAGTTCTTCTAAGACCGATTGCCGAGAGAAGGCGTGGGCAGGACATATTGTTCGCTATTTGTGTCATCACCACGGGGGCAATTCACCCAACTGGAGCACTCTATCTAGGAACCTTACTTGGTGCTTACCTCATTACTCATAGATTTGGTATGAGAAGGGAAATTGCTGTCAGTCGTCTGGCTTTGACTTCAGCGGTGGTACTCAGCATTGCTGCTTATATCGTACTAGTTACCTTTGCACCTAGATTGCTCTCTGAGCCAGTGTTTTCTGAATATGGATGGCAAGGTGGATTTAGCCTAATCCTATTCAACGGCCCAATTGCTATTGCCTTAGCTGGATGGGCTTTATGGAGAACTAGAACCAGTATCGAGGTGGTAATGTTAGCTGTCTGGATTGGTATCAACTGGATTCTGACGCTAGTACATTTATTCAATGGAGTTATTGCGTTCTCATTCTTTACTCTACTATCGTACGTACTCTACAGCATGGCTCTACACGCATTCCACATACCATTGGCAATAATTGGTGGAATTATTCTTTCAAATAGTGTCAAACTGACTCCAAGAGAGCGACCAATTTCAGTTGACCAAGACGGAGAAGCGATGGTTCAAGAAATGCTTGAAGCAAGTCGGAATTTTAGTGTCGATGAAATTTCAGCTAGTGCAAAGGAAGCGACTGATGAGGAATCAGCGTTAATGTGGCTACCAATGACCTTACCGCAGCCCATTGACAAAAAGTGGATGACAGCGATTTTCATCTTCGTTATTTTACAATTAACAATATCAAATGCACTGTTAATTGAACTCTCAAGCCACGATGAACTCAGCGTACAAACAAAAGGAGATCGAGAGTTAATGAGCACCCTAAACCTACCTGCAGGTTCCGTACTGTTTACTGAAGATGCACACTGGGGTAATGCTTACGATATTGACGCACAAATTGGTATGACCACTTTTCCTTCTCTTGGCCTCGTGGATGTACGAGTGAATAACCAAGGGCATGCACGCTCAGCCATTCTGCAAGACGATACTGAAACGCTACGGGAATTAGGGGTAACTCATGCCCTATCGAGCCCCATGGGAACCTTTGGCGAGGTTTTTGCGATTTCACCATATTGGGAAATAAGCAGAGATATTGATGGAAGTCGACTATGGATATTGAAGGAAATCCCTACTAGTAGATCTGCAGCCAGTAGTACATTTGTTTATCCTGATGAGAACTCTTGTATCGCACCGTGTCAATGGAGAACAGACCCCTGGTGGATGGTTGATGCTGACCAGTTAATGAATCGCCCTGATTCACAGCCATTCCTTAGCCAGGGAGATATTTCATTAGATGTGCCTCTCGAAAGAGGTAGTCGTGACCAGACTGTGAAAATCAATGTCATGATTGATGCACCAAGCGGATTATCAGTAGAAATCTATTCAATTGATGGCACTGAAATTGAAGGAAGGCAATACACCACTGATGGTGGTTGGCAACAATTAACTCTCATTACAAAAACGAGCCTAGCAGATGAATTAAAAGTTGAAATTGTAGTCTCTGGGGGTGGTAGTAGTTGGGTAAATCCATTGGCTATCACCGGTCGTGGTGATCAGTTGATTGACCATGATGGAGTAAGGGTTCATTGGGTTGAACTAAGACCGATGGTTGAATGAAGGAGTTGGTAAGTTGGAAAAACAGATGAGGAACCTTACCATTCTTCTTCCGACTCGGAATGAGGTTCAAGGACTAGCCGTTGTTGTAGAAATGATTCCAACTACTGAATTGAAAAAGATGGGATGGAATCATAGGCTCGTTTTAGTTGATGGATATTCTACTGATGGGACTGTAAAAGTGGCTAAGGATTTGGGCATGACTGTTTACGACCAACGCGGTGGACTTGGCAAAGGAATGGGTTTACGTCAAGCGTTTAAGCACTATATTGAAAGTGGTGATGAAGCACTTGTTATGCTTGACCCTGACGGCACTTATGACCCACGAGATATTCCTCACCTCCTAAGACGAATGGATGCTGGAGAATGTGATGTAGTAATTGGTTCACGCCTTAGAGGAGAAATGGATGATGGTGCGATGGGGCGGGTGAACTACCTAGGGAACCACATACTAACATGGGCGGCGGTCGCTCTGTATCGGAATTTCATCAGTGATTTATGTACTGGATTTTGGGCTTTCAAGCGAGAAGCAATACAAGCTATGCATCTGAATTCTATCTCGTTTGAGATTGAAGCAGAAATGTATGCAGCATGCTGCCACAATAAGATGCGAATTAGAGAGGTCCCAATCAGATATCATAATCGATTAGGGACTGCAAAACTAGGAAGCATCCATGATGGGGTAAGAATAATGCGCAAATTATTGGTTCGCAGATTTTTCA
>CBFHYB010000076.1:2479-7515 GCA_965659915.1 Candidatus Thalassarchaeaceae archaeon | reverse complement strand
GTACATTGGATGGTTCATTGCGGCGTACCGATTATTCTCTTTGTGAAGTGATTTTGATGAGGCCGATGGCGGCAAAGTTAGTGCGTTTTCTTCATCTCCTAACATTCATTTTCATTGCTATAGGTTGGGCTCTTCCTTGGTGGCAAGTTTGGGTTATTCATGTTCCCTTCGTAATTATCACTCGTATTCACTGGCGATTAAATCAGCGCACCTGTATTTTGACTACTTGGGAGGTTCAACTCAAGGGTGAGGAACTTGTTGAAGAGCATGAGGAGGGTTGGTTTGTCAAAGAGGTTTTTGAGACAATCATTGGGTGGCGGCCGAGCACATTATTCACCCGTCGGTTGATGATTGTCTGGATGTATGGTGCGATGGCACTTAGCATTGCAAGATTATCGCATTATTTCAACTAAAAACGTTGTTTTACTACTATTTGTTAGCATTCTACATTTGTTTTCATTGAATACCTGCGAGGGGACCTTTGATGAACATAATGCAGCCTGCCCATTACATGGGCAGAGAAAATGTGTATGGTTTGCGATTGAATTCGGCTATACTTTTGGTATTGATATTGTTAGCAAGTAATTTCGCATTTTTGTCTGAAAATACATCTGAACTCGACGAACAGTTGAGTCCTTCTTCATTCTTTACCACCTCATCAAAGGCATCTAGTGGTGATGTTGACGTTCCTTCTTGGAGAGTAAATGACCTTTGGACTTATGATGGATACATGGATGTCGCAGCCTTGCTCGCAAACAACGGTGTTTCTTCCAACATCCAAACAATAACTGGTGATCTTGACATGTGGGTTGAAGACATCTTGTACATGACTGTTGAAAATGAGAGCACACTGGTCTACAAGGTTCGTTCCCACGCACTGTTTGAGGCGAACGGTGTCAGCTTGGATGGCAACAACGGGAACCTCGATGTAGACTATGACCAGACCGACTACGTCAGAGTTAGTGACCTCGCAACTATTGAGATGACTATGGACATAGATGTTACCTTCACGGTATTCATCTTCAATGTTGATGTCGGACAGATGATTATCACCAATGAATACAGTCCTCCAAGGGAACAATATGACTTCCCACTCAAGGTAGGTGAGTCTTGGACTAACAGTTACACCAACGCGGTGACTTGGGCAGGACAGTCAGACTACTTTGATATCCCCGATGATACAGTGAGTCAATCCTCCAGTGGTCACGCTGTTGTATCCTATGGTAATCCTAACGTACCTTATGGATCTGGGTGCGCAGGTTCCTACAATGTAACTTCATACGACTCCAATGGCACCCCAGACGGATTCCAGTGGTGGTGTCCTGCTGTTGGTAATGATGCATGGCGCCACATAGAAGTTGACATGGGTCTAGAAATTGATTTCAAGTTAAAAACACACACCCCTCAAACACGTTCAATTAATTTGGACGTAGAGCTGGACAGCCCAGCATGGATTTTGGATGCACCACTCGGGGCTTGGGTGAATGTAACGGATTCTTCTGGCTCAGCAGTTTCAGGGCAAGCATTGGAATGGAGGTACGAAGCATCGGGTGATTCTCATTCTTTGACCACCGCTGCTAATGGCTCTTCTTACATTGAATTCAATACGGGTAATGCAACTGACCCGTCTCCAACTAATTTTGATTGGGCTAGCCACGGGATAATTGCTTGGGTTGCATCTTCAAAGAAAGTCGGTGTAGACACCTTGACTCTAGATGATTCAATCACCTTGCTGGATTACAGGCCAAATGGACAAGGAGTTTCTGTTGAACGAACTAGGGATGGGGCTACTGTAATTTTGAATTCTGCTGTAGGTTTCAACGCAGTTCCAGGGGATTCACTAGTATTTTCAATACCGGTAGAAAATCTTGGTATTTTCGCCGGCCCTGTTACTGAATTACAGGTGACTGGGCCCGATGGCACTACAAGCCGTTCAACGGTTTCTGCAATACCTGCATTAGGCACTGGATGGGTACAGGCAACTTGGAATGTTCCATCCAATCAAGCGATTGGAACAGTCACAATTTCTTTTGAAGTTGACCCAGATGGTACGATGGCTGGCGACCTGAATCAATCTAATGATGTTGACACTTTTGACATGTTCATCGGTTCTCTTCCAACTGCTGATTTAATTCAACCACCAGCAACAAAGACATTGACAAATCTTCATTTCGATGCCAGGAATAGTGCTGACTTAGATGGTGGGATTCCAGTATGTACTTTCGTGGTTGAAACATCAATAGCAACTAATGAAACTTTTGAGGAAGACGATTGTTTGCTTGAGAACATGAGTTGGTCAGATGATGGAATGTATCGTGTTTGGTTAACAGTAACAGATGATGAAAATGATCAGGATTCAACATTTATTGATGTTGAAATTCTTAACCGTGCACCATGGGTCAATGTCACTGCACAATATAGTGTTCTTTCAATCCCTGTTGAATCATCGGTGTTATTTTTTGCTACAGATTCAGGTGACCTTGATACCCTGAATAACGAAGCACCAGTAGACTTCCTTTGGCAATTACCGACACGCTCTGATGGGCAATCATATGTTTGTGAAAGCGGAGTTCAAGTTTCACAAACGTGTGAGGTAACTCCGATGGAAGAGGGGATTTTCACAGTTCAAGTCATGGTTCAAGATGATGATGGTGCAGTCACAATGGGCGATTTCAATCTCGTTGTCACAAACATCGGACCCAGCGATGCTGAAATGACCATGTGGGATGGGGATGTGGAAATTACTGATGATAATGATAGAATCCCTGCAATCTGGGAAGTGAATGAGGATCAAGTAGTCACTCTGAAAGGAACAGTTCATGATTCCCTCAATGATATGGCTAGTCTTTCTTGGGGGTGGCAACCAGACCGCGACATAGACCCAAATTGGTATGTTGAAACTATAGGCGAAACTTCGAACATTAATGTTAGTTGGAATGAGTCAGGAACCCACGTAATCGCCATGGAAGTTCTTGATGATGATGGCGCAACCAGTAACGTTGTGAACGGCTGGGTTCAAGTGAAAAACTTGCCACCTGAGGTGGAACAGTTCGGCAACCAATTGAATGTCGGCGAGGACCGTGAGTTTTCATTAACTGGTGTCTATAACGATACAGCATCAGATATTGAATCGCTACAAGTTTGTTGGGATATTGATTTTGAAATTGATTTAGATGAGAATGGAGATGCACAGGATGATTGCGATTTTGTGGGTGCTGATATCACCTACCATTGGTCACTTCCAGGAAATAAGACCATCCGATTCCATGTCACTGATGATGATGGGGATTCTGCCTTTGCTTTAGTCAATATTACAATCGTTAACACACCCCCAAAGGCAGCCGTAACTGTTGAGAAGGATAGTATTTTAGTTGGAGAGGAGTGGGTCGTTTGGACCAATGACACTACTGATTCAGAATCAGATATGGACCAATTGATTTACAGTTGGGATTTAGACATTTTTGTTGATACAGATGACGATGGTGACCCAACAAATGACTTAGACATGATTACTGCAAATGGAGAACCATTACGCTATGCATTTACAACTGAGGGAGTGAAGAACATTCGCCTCACTGTTTCAGATGAGAGCGCAACATCTTCTGTTGATATTGTAGTGACTGTCGAGCCAGACCCTGTCGGTGTATTGGGTTGGATTGATTCTAATACAGCCGGTGTATCAAATGTGGTAGTTTTACTTGGGTTAGTTCTAGTAGCTCTGTTAGTAATACTCGGTATTTCTATGGCTAGAAGGAAAGGAGGAAGGTCAGGAGATGAATGGCTTTCAGGTGGGCCACTTTATGAGGACCCCTCACCAACGGTAGCGCCACCAACTTATGCTTTTGAGCCGGTGCCAGAAGGGTCACCCCCTGCACCGATGTCGGAAAGCCCAGTGGAAGGTGTTGGTGATATTGATGCTCAAGCAAGCCAATTATTGGCTGCTGAACCTGTGTTGGAAGACCCACCAATTCAAACCGTACAGGTTTTGACTCCAGTTGCCGATTTATTAGTTTCAGAACCAGCAGGGCCACCTGTTCCAGCAACGGGCCTTCCAGAGGGTTGGACGATGGAGCAGTGGAATCATTACGGCGCCCAATGGCTAATTGACAATGAACCAACCCCAGCCTCAACCGATACCTTAGATTGGGATTTATGAGTTAATTTTGCTCATGAATACTTAGCGCATTGTTGATGAAGGCAGAGCAGTCTGCCCAATGCATGAGCAATGCGCGAGTGACCACTTATCGTCAGCCCGAATCCTTGGCAGTTTCCCTGATAATGTGTTTACTTATTGTTCTTGGAAGTTGGTCAGTATCATTAACTGTTGAGCCAATAGCGCCGGTGTCAATTGATGAAGAAGAAACACCATCTGCGGTTTCAAAAGCATCTGAAGGCGATGTGGATGTACAGGTATTACACGTGGGTGATCGCTGGACCTATGATGGATTCTTTGATGTTGCAGAGATGATTACTAACGCTGGAGTTGAGACCGATGCCGCCGCCTTAACAGGTGAATTAGATATGTGGGTTGATGATGTTCGTACCATAACCAGTAGTAACGGTGTGGATACTTCTGAAGACCATAATACCGTTGCATATCGAATAAAATCAGAGGGGCAATTCATCACAGAAAATGTGACTCTAACGGGAACTCTTGGTGATATTACGATTGATTATGATGCTAATGATTTAGTTCGTGCTAGTGATTTAGCTGTCTACAAGACCGTTACACACATGCACGTGAAATTTTGGATTACAGCAACATCATTCATTGATGTTGCAGATGTGACGACCACTCACACATACTACGAACCTGTAGAGGTTTACGATTTCCCTCTAAGGGTGGGCGAAAGATGGACTAACGACTTCATCGATGTTGATTGGTGGGATGGTAGTTCAAATTTCTTTACAATTCCAGAGGATGAAGTTGTGAACATTGAAACAAATCACTCTGTAGTAAGTGTTGGAAACCCAAATGTGCCATATTCAGGTTGTGATAATTCCTACAACGTCTCAACTTTTGATGAAAATAATTC
>CBFHYB010000076.1:0-2380 GCA_965659915.1 Candidatus Thalassarchaeaceae archaeon | reverse complement strand
AGTTTCTGAATTCCGATGGTGGTGCCCTGCCGCCAAAGGAGACGCTTGGAGGCATTACAGAGATGGAATGGGAATTTATGTTGATTTTATTCTCAAAGATTTCCAGCCAGCAGGTTCTCCAATCGATATGGAAGTTGAGTTAGAATATCCCACATGGGCACTAAATATGCAACTTGGTGTATGGGTAAATGTTACTGATTCAAACGGTTCACCAGTTTCATTTTACCCATTCGTTTTACGTTATGAATATGAGAATTTGTGGGTTGAATTAACAACTGATTCAGCAGGCGTTGCTTACTATTCTCTGAACACGAGTGATCCACTTGATGACACTCCTTCAAATCACGATTATGCAAGTCACGGCATAGTTGCCTTTGACCCTGTAAACGAGTATGTGGGGGTTGATACACTCACTTTAGACAATGAATTAGTGGATTTGGATTATCGGCCGCGACCCGGAGGTATCTCAGTGTCAAGAGATCGTGGCAACGATAGCATGACTCTGAATCCTGTGTATGGATTCAATGCGATTCCTGGCGATGTTTTACACTTCACAATTCCAATTGAGAACAAGGGTACCAATGGCGGTCCTCAAACAGAGTTAGAGATGGTAGCTCCTGACAGTACTACAGAACGTGGTACAATTTCTGCTCTACCTCCTGTGGGTGAGGATTCACTCTCATTTTCTTGGACTGTTCCAACTTCTCAAACATTAGGTAATGTTGATTTCACCTTTGAGGTAGATCCAGATGGGCAGATGACTAATGATGTCAATCAGAGCAACGATATGGCAACTTTTGAGATTTTCATCGGAAGCATTCCTGTTGTTGGATTAGCAGTGGTGGAACCGACAACAACTTACACAGAAATTTTGTTAGATGGGACAGGAAGCACTGATGCAGATGGTGGTACAATACACTGTACATTTAGTGTAGAAGTTGAGGAAAATAAATTCAGAACATATGAAGAACCAGATTGTTTGATGTTGGTGAATTGGTCAGATGACGGTATTTTCCATATTGATTTGACTATCTCAGATGAAGAAAACGACAATGACCAAACTTCAATGAATATTGAAATTGTAAACCGTCATGGATGGATTAACATCACATCACCAGAAACTGCAATTCTCTCTGAAACTAGTATTACTTTCAACGCCTTTGATAGTGGTGACCAAGATACGCTTGACGAAAACGCACCCCTCGCTTTGTTGTGGGACCCTCCTAAGCGCTCTGACGGGGTTGCTTACGTTTGTGATGAAGGGCCAATCACAATGCTTTGCACAGTTACCCCTATTGAGGAGGGTGAGTTCCTAATGGAAGTTCATGGGACTGATGATGATGGTGCAGTTACAACTGCTCAGTTTTCTCTCCAAGTAGGCAACATAGCTCCTCGCGACCCAGTAATGACAATGTCAGGTGGAACTGCAGATAACGACGAACCAGCCCCAGCAATTTGGCAAGTTGATGAAGATCAACAGGTGACTTTGATTGGCAATGGTGTTGATACCATGAATGACCAAAGTTCCCTCACTTGGAATTGGAATCCAAGCAGTAACAACAATGCTACATGGGCAGAATCAACAATAGGTAGTAATTCAGAGATTCAAGTATTGTGGACGGAATCAGGAAGTCACACAATCAACTTACAAATTGTAGATGACGATGGTTTGACTAGTGATATGATTCTAGGTTCTGTAATGGTAAACAATGTACCGCCTACATCCGAGCCATTCAGCGCTCAATTCCCTGTGGGAGAAGACCGTTTGTTTAATCTCACAGGCTTTTATTCCGATACTCCATCTGATGTTGATAGTCTGCAAGTGTGTTGGGATATTGACCTTGAAAATGATGCAGACGATAATCTAGTCAACAACGATGATTGCGATTATACAGGCGATTCAATCAGCCATTCATGGCCAGAAGCAGGTGTCTATAAAATTAGATTCCATGTCACCGATGATGATGGTGATGTTGCTGAATCATTAGTCGATGTGAACGTGGTAAATCTACGCCCGAAAGCAGCATTAGAGGCTGAGAAAACTTCAGTATTAGTCGGTGAGGAAGTAGTTATCTGGACTACAAAAACAAGTGACACCGAATCTGATATGTCTTTACTGATGTTTATTTGGGATTTGGATATTAATACCGATTCTAATGGAGACGGAGACCCTGCCAATGATATGGACACTTTTACTTCAGCAACTAGCCCATTGCGCCACACTTTTGACACACCTGGTGAAAAACACATTCGCCTGACTGTTAATGATGAGGAACAAAGTTCTACCAAAGACATCATAATTTACGTGACGGAAGGTAAGTCAGGTTTCCTAGGTATGATGGGTGAAACTGCTGGAGTCAGTAATATGTTGGTTGTACTG
>CBFHYB010000075.1:0-7595 GCA_965659915.1 Candidatus Thalassarchaeaceae archaeon | reverse complement strand
GTTTGCCAATGTGAGGTGTGAAAACCTGAGAATAACCCTGTCTTCTGAGGTGCTCACCAATGAAGTTCTGTAACTCTTGACGAACCACACTACCTCGTGGGGTCCAGAGAATTAGGCCTTGACCGACCATCTCATCAATGTGGAATAGTTGCAAATCTTTGCCCAGTTTTCTGTGGTCGCGAAGTGCTGCTTCACGTAGCAAAGTTTCCCGCGCTTTGAGATCTTGTTTGGTAGCATAACACATGCCGTAGATTCTGACGAGGCTTTCGCGAGACGAGTCTGCTCTCCAGAATGCTTGTGAGGTTGAAGTCAATTTGAAATTACGCAGATAAGATGTTGAAGGCGCGTGTGGACCTCTACAGAGGTCGTAGAAATCACCTTGGCGGTAAATGCTTGAGCCGGTTCCAGCCTCTAATTTTTCATCAATAATTTCTGTTTTGAATTGATTATCAGCAAATAGGGAAGCGAGACCAGCAGAGTCGTGTTCTTCACGTTCAATTTTGAGATTCTGTTTTACGATGTACTGCATTTTCTTTTGAATTGCTGACAAATCCTCTTCGGCTAGAGGATCCATGTGAAAATCGTAGTAGAAACCATGTTCAATTGCTGGACCGATAGTAGGTTTTGCATCTGGGAATAACTCCACTACTGCTTGGGCTAACAGGTGAGCGCATGAGTGACGCAAGATTTCGACACCCTCTTCGCTTTCAAGGGGGATTTGGTCAAGTGTACATGACTCCTCAATTGCAGTTGAGAGGTCACATGGGTTGCCATCCTTGATTGCAGCAACTGCGCCGCGGCCGTAGGCGTCGCGGATGACTTCACCAGCTGAAACTCCTGAAGCGATTTCGTGAATTGTGCCGTCAGCAAGAGTTACTTCTAGCATCGACATATCACTCTCCTCATGCTATGGGGATTAGCGAAGCCATATCAACACCACGCAAAAAAAAATCAGTTTTATGCGTACAAGTGAATGAATCAAGCCTCATTCATCAGCGGGTGGTTCCTCTGGTGGACCGCTTGGCGGGCCACTTGGTGGACCTGCTGGAGGCATTGGACCAGGGCCACCTGCTGGAGGGCCTGCTGGAGGCATTGGGCCGGGACCATCCGGTGGGCCTGCTGGAGGCATTGGGCCTGGGCCACCTGCTGGTGGGCCTGCTGGTGGCATTGGTGGAGCGCTTGGCGGCATTGGGCCTGGACCACCTGCTGGTGGACCAGCTGGAGGCATTGGACCGGGACCATCCGGTGGACCTGCTGGAGGCATTGGTGGAGCGCTTGGCGGCATTGGACCGGGACCATCCGGTGGACCTGCTGGAGGCATTGGTGGAGCGCTTGGCGGCATAGGGCCTGGACCATCTGGTGAATCATCCGGTGGACCTGCTGGTGGCATTGGTGGTTCGCTTGGAGGCATTGGACCTGGGCCTGCTGGTGGCATTGGTGATTCGCTTGGCGGCATGGGGCCGGGACCATCCGGTGGACCTGCTGGAGGCATTGGTGGTTCGCTTGGCGGCATTGGACCGGGGCCATCTGGTGGCATCTCAGGCGGACTCAATGGTGGAGTTGGTACTGATTCTTCCAAAGTGGCTTCTTCCTCCAATGTTGGTGTTGTGAGGGACAACAAATCAACTGGTTCTGATTCGGGTTCTTCCACTGTTTCTTCTTCTTGTGCGGGGGCAAGGGATTCCTCCTCCACCTCTTCTGCCACCACTTCTTCAGGTTCCGGCTCTGGTGTTTCCACAGCAGGTGGTTCTGATTCTATTTCTTCTTCAATAGCAGGTGAATCGGGTGAAAGGAGGCGGTCTATTAGGACGGCTTTTGTACCATCACTTGCTACACCTCGACCTTCTGCTAGAGCTACTAACTCACCCTTCTTCATCTTGCCCATGGCTGATTTCGTTGGGAGTTTTGGAATAGTTTTGACTGGTTGTGCATTGGCATCCCATGCTAGGTCATCGAACTTTTCTTCCGGCTCTGGTGTGGCGTTATCTTCTTCGTATACTGATGCACCACCACTCCATTCATTGTCAAAGTGGCCTTCCCACTCATCAAAATCCTTGACATTTACTTTTTCCTTGGGAACCAAAACCTGAACGCTTTGGGTCGGTGGATCTTCCAACACAGGTTCCGGCTCTGCAATAATAGGGGTTGGCGCGGGTTCGGGGGGTGTAACGTCTGCGGCGACTAAATTTGAAGCTCCAGCAATATCTGTTGGTGGCATTTCAGGTGCTCCTGTAGGCATCGGTGGCATTGCCGAAGAATCACCTCCTAATTGCGGACCGGTTGGTGGCATTTCAGGTGCTCCCGCGTCTGGCATTGGTGGCATTCCTGGTGGACCTGCGGCTGGCATTGGCGGACCCGGAGCCATTGGTGGCATTCCCGGTGGACCTGCGGCTGGCATTGGTGGACCCGGAGCCATTGGTGGCATTCCCGGTGGACCTGCGGCTGGCATTGGTGGACCCGGAGCCATTGGTGGAGCCTGGTGAGGCGGAAACATATCGGATGGTGGTGCCGATGTTGGCATAGATGGACCTGTTGGGACCGGCTCAGGTGCTGGAGTAGTTAGCAATGGGTCGGGCATTGGTGGACCTGTTGGGGCCGGCTCAGGTGCGGGAGTAGTTAGCAATGGGTCGGGCATAGGTGGACCAGATGGAGCGGGTTCAGGTGCTGGTGCAGGCATTGGTGGACCAGAAAGAATTGGATCTTGAACAACTGGTGGAGACTCGACTACGACTGGTTGTTCAACAACTTGTGTACCCGCGGTTTCCATCTCTTCGCGGGCTCTAATCATATCATCCATACCACTCTTGAAGACATCTTCTACTGTCTTTCCAGAGTTCTTGCTACCGCTTGCCATGATACACGCCGCACCTCGCGATTATCAATGACCCCTTCAATGCGTTGGCCGACTGTCTAACCACAAAAAGGACATTGTAAACCAAAATGAATGCAAATATCCGAACCACAAAGGCACATCAACAGCCTTGATGAAGTGACTTCACTTCGCCGAACCATGACCTTGGTCGGCATCCTCGTAAATCCTGATGCTGGGCTGGGTGGCAGACTTGGATTCAAGGGTAGTGATGGCAGAGCAGAAGAAGCACGATTAGCGGGTGCAGAAGATAGGGCTGGCCCACGGATGAGCCAAACTTTGTCACGATTTGTTGAACTAGGAGAAAAAGAGGTTAATTTTCTCACTTGTGATGGACGAATGGGGTCAACTTGGGTGCCTCTTGGATTTGCTGATGTGGAAACCATAGCAGGAGCGGAACCAAGTTCTGCTAAAGATACTCAACATGCTGTATGTGCAATGGTTGAGAAAGAAATCGATTTGCTTCTTTATGCAGGAGGAGACGGTACTACACGCGACATAATTTCAACTCTGCAAGAATTAGATTGTGAAGAACTACCGATTATTGGTGTTCCAAGTGGAGTCAAAATGCATTCTGGCTGTTTTGCTGCCTCTCCGAAGGCCGCCGCTGAAGTCTTATCCGCGTGGTTAGATGGTGATTTGTTGATAGCGAATACCGAAGTTATGGATTTAGATGAAGAGGCTTATCTGAAAGGTGAATGGAAAGTTCGCCTGTATGCAGAAGCCATGACTCCTTCTTCACCACGCTGGATGCAAGGTGCAAAGCAACGAATGGAAGCGGCTGATGAATCAGATATCATTGAGGGAATTGCTGACCATGTCGGTGAAATGATGCAAGAAGATGAAACCCTTGCCATCGTTTGGGGTTCGGGTGGAACCTTGAGAAGAATGGCTAAGCATCTTGGGATGAGCAAAACTGTGCTTGGAATTGATGTCGTGATGGGTGGAAAAATCATCGCTTCCGATGTTAATGAGTCATCCTTGATGGATTTACTCAATAATCACAGTGGAAAGACTCTGATAATGCTCTCACCGATGGGAGGACAGGGATTCTTGATTGGAAGGGGAAATCTACAAATTTCTTCTAAGGTAATTCGAAAAGTAGGGATTAGCCAAGTTCTTGGGATAGCTACCCCTGCTAAGTTATTGACACTAACTAGCCTAAGAATTGATACTGGAGATGAGGGGTTAGATGATGATTTCAAGGACAAAAAATACCTCAAAGTATTGCAGGGATATCGAACTACTAGACTAATCAAAGTCTCTCAAGACTGACTAGCAAAAGCGGCTTCAACTAATCCGAAGAATGGCGGACTTGGCCGGTTTGGCCGGCTCTTGAACTCTGGATGATATTGAGTTCCAAAGAAGAATTTATGTCCGGCTAACTCAATGATTTCCATGCGTTGAGCCTCTGTATCTTTTCCAACGAAGTTGAGTCCTGCTGCCTCAAGATCTGAAATCATATCTGGATTTACTTCGTAGCGATGACGATGCCGTTCGTGGATTTCAGTTGCACCATCATACAATCTTACAGCCGCACAATCCTCTGTTTGGATATTCGTTTGGCGACTTCCTAAACGCATCGTACCTCCCATGTGTGTGCGGCTCCCCTCTGGCATGAATATTACTGCAGGGTGTGGTGTGTCCTCGTCAAACTCTGTGCTATTCGCCCCTGCTTTTCCTAATACATTTCGAGTAAATTCAATGACCGCAACTTGTAATCCAAGACATACACCTAGATATGGAACATGATTCTCTCTTGCATACTGGGCTGCGAGTATCATACCTTCAATTCCACGGTTACCAAATCCGCCAGGAACAAGTACTCCATCTGCCGCTTTCAGATCTTGCCACGATTTGGCATAAAGTTCAGGATCTTTTGATTCGGATTCTGGCTCAAGACCGGTTGCATCAACCCAACTAATATTCATCTTGGCTCCAACCTTGAATGCTGAATGCTGCAGAGCCTTGATTACACTAAGATATGAATCCGTAAGACCGGTGTATTTGCCGACCATAGCAATTGTGACTTCGTTTTCAAGGGAATCTACATGGTCGGCCATTTCCCTCCATGCATCCAGTTGAGGTCTGCTATCAGTCATCTCTAATCCAAGTTTTTCGGCAACCATTGCTGTTGTATTCTGCTCTTCAAGAAGTAATGGAACGCGGTATAAATTGGATACATCATGAGCACTGAGAATGTGAGATGGAGGCACATGACAAAACAAGGCTAACTTGTCTTTTGTTGCTTGTTCAAGTGGTTCTTCTGAACGACAAACAAGGAAGTCTGGAGAAAGTCCCGCAGCACGTAATTCCTTGACAGTGTGTTGGGTTGGTTTGGTCTTTTGTTCACCTACTACGCCTACCACTGGCACTAGACTAACATGAACTAAGACAAAATTTTCTTTTCCAACTCTAAATTGAAACTGACGCAAGGCTTCAACGAAAGGTGCACTCTCAATATCACCTACTGTTCCGCCTAATTCTACTATACATACATCAGGCTCATCGCCGTTACCATCAACTGGGATGGAAGCGACTCTATCCATCCAATCTTGAATCTCATTAGTGATGTGTGGAACTACTTGTACGGTTTTTCCTAGGTAATCTCCTCTTCTCTCGCCCTCAATCACGTTTGCATACACCTTTCCGGTGGTCAAATTGTTATCACGAGTTAGGGTGATGTCAAGAAATCTTTCATAATTACCCAAATCCAAATCGACTTCTCCACCATCATCAAGGACGAATACTTCGCCATGTTCAAACGGACTCATAGTTCCAGCGTCGCTGTTTAGGTATGGGTCAATCTTGATTGCAGTCACTCGATATCCAAGAGATTTCAACAGCATTCCAATGCTACTCGCGGTGACCCCTTTGCCCAATCCAGAAAGCACTCCCCCGCTGACAATAACATACCTCATGGCAATCAACGGGATATGGACCCGTTGGGCATAGCCTATGAAGGTTAGTGAAGAACCCACTATTTGGGAGCCATCGCGGGTTGCTTAATTTCAAGTAGCGCCTGCCACAGCGAACACTGATGAGCGCGGCGCCACCCCCCACGGTACTGGTTACTGGGGCTCTTGGACAAATTGGAACCGAATTGGTTTCGGCCCTGCGGGAACGCTATGGTAGCGACTCGGTGATTGCTTCCGATATACGTGAAATAGAAGCACATCCTGTCATCAATAATGGCCCGTTTCTAACTGTTGATGTATTAGATAAAGACTCATTAAAAGCCATAATCGAAGATAATAATGTCAACATCATCTATCACCTTGCGGCTATCCTTTCAGCAACTGGTGAAAAAAATCCAGTACTGTGTGAAAGAGTTAATGTTGGTGGATTAGCAAATGTTTTGGAATTAGCTAGGGAATACGAATTGCGTGTATTCTCTCCTTCTTCTATTGCTGTTTTTGGTCCGGATTGCCCAAATCACGCGCCTCAAATAACTCCACTTAATCCTACAACAACGTACGGGAAAACAAAGGTCTCTGGGGAAGTTATGGCGAAATATTACTGGGAAGTTCATGGGGTTGATGTGAGAGGACTCCGCTACCCTGGACTTATTTCATGGAAGGCCCCAGCAGGAGGAGGGACCACCGACTATGCGGTGGATATTTTCCACCATGCCATAATGAGTGGGAAATACTCATGTTTTGTAGGCCCAAACACTCGGCTTCCAATGATGTATATGGATGATGCAATTCGAGCAACACTCGAATTGATGGATGCGCCTGTGGAATCAATTTCAGATGCCCGTGGAGGCTACAATATCTCTGGATGTTCATTTTCAGTGGCTGAGTTGGTGGCTGAAATTAGCAAAGTAATTGATCCATTTGAATGCACTTATTCACCTGATATTCGGCAAGAATATGCTGATTCTTGGCCTGATTCTGTAGATGATACAGAAGCAAGCAATGATTGGGGTTGGAATGCTGAATTTGGACTAGAGCAGTTAGTCAATGAAATGATAACTAACCTGACCCGAGCACGCGAGGTTGAAGCGTGAGGTGAGACGATGGGGAAAGTAGACAGATTCTATGGCGTGAAATTGAGTACTGCGGCAAATGTTGCCATTCTGTTATTTGTATCTGTATTGGCACTTATTCATCTAAAATCTGTGATTCAACCATTCGTGGTCGCTATCCTGCTTTTCTTCCTGATTTACCCTCCAGCACAATGGCTTGAGAAGCGTTATGGTCACCCATTGATGGCATACGGAATTTTGGTAATTCTGACGACGGGGTTCATCTTCTTAGTAGCGGTTCTTCTGTATGCAAATTTGCAATCATTTTCAGACCAAGTCCCCCAACTCACAGAACAATTCCATGCAAAAGTTGCTTGGCTCGAAGGGCTGACTCTATTTGGTTACTCAATTGAGTTAGGTTCAGTTGTTGACCAAGTCGGGGTTGAATCTATTGAAGCGATGTCAAAGAATTTCCTCGGCTCTTTGGCTAGTTTTACTGGAGGAGTAGTAACTACTCTCATCTTCCTGATTTTCATCATCCTTGAGGCTGAGTCACTTCCCAACCGCCTAAGAGCCGCATATCCTGACCAAGTAGCTAGATTCGAAAACATCGCAGAAGGATCTGGGGAAAGTGTGACCACCTATGTCGCCACGAGAGCGTCGGTAGCGTTCGGGCAATCAATTTTTGTAGCATTGATTCTATTTTTCTTTGGAATCCCTGGATGGTTTTTGTGGGCGTGTATCGCTTTCCTGCTT
>CBFHYB010000074.1:0-7672 GCA_965659915.1 Candidatus Thalassarchaeaceae archaeon | reverse complement strand
CTCAACTCGTAAACCAGCATTATCTAACGTGAAAGTGTAATTATCACCATAACCATCTCCATCAAAATCATTGCATTGTGTAGGGTCTGAGATGAATGCATCTCCTGCTTCATTTATTCGCATACCATTGTCATCACCATATGTGTAATTGTCACCACAACCATCTCCGTCTAAATCACGATATTGTGCTGCATCATTGATGAAAGCATCACCTGATTCACCAACCCTTAGACCATCATTACCAACAGTGAAGGAATACTCATCACCATGACTGTCTCCGTCAGTATCATGCCATTGTGAAGGCATGTTAGGAAAAGCATCAGCGGCACCAAGGGGGTGAGCAAGCCAAGTGGCATCAGCATCACTGTAACCATCCCCATCACTATCTGGGCACCCATTTCTATCTTGGTAACTGCTTCCCTGTGTGTTTAGGCAATGATCGCCATTAGGCTGTGTTTGGTCATCACCCCACCCATCACCATCGCTATCCTCATGTTGAGTTGGATCATTTGGGAAAGCATCATCCACATCTATCCACCCATCGCCATCCGCATCCTGCTTGAGCACTAGCATCGTACCAGTGTGATTCACCACAACCAAAGACTGGTCACTTGGAAATACATCCAAACCACGAGGAATATGATTCATTTGATAGGAATTGGCTAACGAACTATTTTGGATATCATAGAATTCTAACTGTCCTGTAAGTGAATTCTGGGCGTTACCAGTTGCGACCACAATCACACCATCATTGAGTAATTCTGCGAATGCAAAGGGTTCTTCACCCAATGTAATTTGTTGCATTTGAGATTGGCTTTGAATATCCCACATGATTAGTTGTTTATCCCAACCTGCAGTTACTAGCAAGTCGGCCCCTGGCATCCATTCAGTAACCCCGACATACCCGTTGTGTGAGTACGGTGAGCCATCATCCATCCAATTCTGTGGGTTGGGGTCACTTGTATTCCACAGTCTTACACCACCAGTTTGGCCAACTGAAGCCAATTTTGTGCCAAAATCATTGAAGGCCATTGTCCAATGAGATTCTGAATATTGCCATTCATTGAAGAATTGTCCAGACATTGGCTCAATTATAGCGACGTGCCCATCTAATGAGGTATTGAGGGTGTTTGATGACCAAGAGATTGCAGCATAATTACTAGTTTGATGCATGGCAATTCTACCAAAAGCACCCACCGTTTTGTGATCTCTTAGGTCAAATGTCCAAGACCATTTACTAAATTCATTACAAGCAATAATCACGCCATCACTGAAAGCCACTATTGCTTCATCATTAATCCAATCAACTGATTTGGCAAATGGAATTTCGTAAACAACCATACCATACTCTGGATGGAAACACTGACGGTCAATTGAGCCATTAGAAGCGCGTACGGTTACTACGCCCGATGAATCTGCGATGGCAACTAAATCAAGAATGGGGTGAACTGCAATTTCTCTTACGTGTGCAGGACCTAATCTCCTGTATGGTAGAATTTCAAAAGTAGTGACATCAATTGCCCAAATCTCAATTGCACCATCTCTACCAGCGGATGCCATCAATTGGTTTGCTGTAGTAGGTGCTGAAATTGAGGCTGTAGTTACCGCAGTGATATCCTCTGGAATTGAAGTTGAACCGGACTTTACCGCATGCCACCCAAAATCTGTTTGAATGTGTCCTGCAGTATCAATAAATGATATTCTCCCTGGATCGTATAATCCGACTCCAAGATAAGAGCCATCTGGGAGCCACCTAAGACTGCTGACGTTTTGTGGAATCGGTGAATACCAAAATACTGAGCCATCTACTTCAGCGTATGCAGTAGCAACTCCTTCCCAAACATTTGGTTGACTTGGAAGAGGGTGGTTGTAAGCAATCGTATAACTACCCCCGCCTGGCTCCCAAGTTACTGCCCAAGCACTGGAATTATCACCACCAACAAAACGTTCCCATTGAAGCCCTCCTGTTGCAACATCAACACCGTACACAACATCTCGGTAGGTGACATTTCCATCAGAATATGTAGTCAGATTTCGACCGATTGCAGCAACCATTGCCCCATTAGGTGAAATTGCACAATCTACCGACCAATACTGTGGGAAGAAATGTTGCGCATTAGCTGGTGAACCATCAATGAAATGAGATAAATCAGCAATTACAATTTCTCCACCCATGTTCATCTGGTTGATGTTACCACAAAATGCCACCTTTGAATGATTCAAAGAGGCATCTAGACCCCATAGATATCCACTATATGTCCCAGTTAGGCCATCGCTCCATTGACCTGAGCGCATCTCTGTAGATGTATGGGGCGTGGAAGAACCATTGTCAACAACATGGTATGAATACCAATTTGTTCCAGAATCTGCTACTAACACCCATTCATCAGAAAGCCAAACAACATCAACTATCGCGGCAGAATGATGAATCCATAGTAAAACGCGGCCATCTGAAATATTCCAAACAAAGAGTCTGTTATCTGAAATCTCAACTCCCGCTATCTTAGTGGCATCTGGACTGAAATCCAAGTCCCAAAGTGGACCCTTTGGGTCTGGTTGCCAAGTATTAGCAGACCAACCTGATTGGATGGGTGGGGCGTCATTTATCTGCCATTGGCTGGCCACTGATTGTGCCATAGGCTGTTTATCATCTAATGCTGAATTTGTTGTGATTTCAGAAGTGAAAAACATTTGCTGTGAAGAGACGATTAAAACCATCACAAGTAGCAGCGACTTGGACTTCATCAAACCGGCAGATAAGCCCCTACACTTTGACCTTCGGGCCAAATGACCTCCCTTTAGGGAGGACTTTCTACATTTTCGGCAATTCCGAAGGGGTGCGCGAACCCACTTGAGCAGCCCCATAGCGAGCGTCAAGGTTAAGGCGACTTTAGTGAGGCTAGGTTCATGCGCCATTTAATTGACCGCGTGTTAGAACTACAAGAGGAAGAGGAATCCTTGACAGAAAACATTGAAGAAAGTAAGGGTGAAACCAATCAAGGTGATGAAGAGCTAGTAGAATTATTAGCAAGTTTAGCACCAAGAATTCGAGTTTTTGGATGCGGAGGATGCGGTTGTAACACCGTTCAACGCTTAGAAGATGAAGGCTTATTGGCTGGTGACCATATCTCAGGATTTGCTGTTAACACTGATGCCCAGCACCTATTGCGTTCTGAACTTAACCAAAAAATTCTGATTGGCAGAACTGCCCGTGGCCGAGGTGCTGGTGGGGATCCTGAAAAAGGCGAGAAAGCTGCTTATGAATCTGAACGCACACTTGTCAATATTGTTGATGATTGTGACCTTGCATTTGTTACCGCCGGACTTGGCGGTGGTACAGGAACTGGATCGGCTCACGTAGTCGCGCGACTAGCAAAAGCCGCTGGAGCTCTAACCATTGCAGTAGTCACATACCCATTCGTTTCAGAAGGCACACTACGCCGACAAAATGCTGAATGGGGATTAGAGAGATTACGAGAAGTATGTGATACAGTTGTGGTACTCCCTAATGAAAAGTTGTTAGAAGTTGAAGGCGTCAAAGATTTGCCCATAGAAGCAGCCTTCCGAGTTGCTGATGAATTGCTAATGCGATCGATTGCTGGTGTCACAGAAATGATTACCAAAGAAGGTCTTGTTAACCTTGACTTTGAAGATTTGAGAAGTGTGATGCTGAACGGAGGTGGAATGGCAATGATTGGACTAGGAGAAGCAACAGGAAACGACCGTGCTGTAGAGGCAACTGAAGAAGCCCTATCTTCACCACTTCTTGATATTGACATCTCTGATGCCCGAGGTGCTCTAGTAAATGTGGTCGGCGGCCCATCACTAACCCTTGGAGAAGCGGAACGTTGCGCTCAAGAAATACGAGAGAGAATCAACCCCTATGCTAGAATTATTTGGGGTGCGACGGTTGACCAAAGTATGGGCAACGAGTTGCGTGTTTTGTTAGTTTTAACCGGAGTTAAAAGTCAGCAGATTTTTGGCGCTACCGCACATCAACAAATGCGTACTATGCGCAACCGTAGTCTTGAATTCATCAATTAAATTGACCCGTTGATGTTAAAGAGGACCCCCATGTCGGCATGAACCCTAAAGGGGTTCAGCCATGGCTAGTGAAGACTCTACAAGTAAGTCCTTTGAGGACCGAGTTCAAGCTCGACAAGACCAATTTGAGACATGGGTCCGCAGTTTTAGTCGTGGTTCATGGGCTCGAATTATTCGTATGGCTCGCAAACCTAGTAAGATGGAATTTAGACAAACTATCTGGGTCTGTGGAATTGGCATGTTTGTACTTGGATTCATCGGCTTTGTTATGTTGTGGTTAATGGATACTGAATTACCCAAATTCTTCCAATGGTTAATTGGTTGATCAAAGTTTAGAAATGGAGGTTTCAAAATGTCTGATGGATTCATAGTTTTTATTCGGCACGAAGACAAATTACTTTTGCTGAAGCGTGGCGAGGAAGTCACCGATTTCGCAAATTGCTGGGATGGGGTTTACGGGGTTGGAGACCACACTGATTATGACCACGTGGTTATGAGAATTGAAGATTCCACTGGTATTCAATCATCCTCTCTAACCTTGGTTCGAATGGGAGATGCACGTGGAATTGAATTTGGTAACCGACTAAACGAGGTTACTCCGATTCTGTTTGTTAGTGATACCTCAGAAATAGAGCCACGGACCCTTTACGATGAAGCAATGTGGGTTGACCCTGGTTATCTCAATGTTTTGAGCCCTGATGAGATGGATAATTCAGACGACGATATCTCCGCTATTCAAAACCGACCAACGGTTTCCCAACTTGGGGATATGTATGGAGATGTCTCAAGTTTCCTCTACATGCTCAAAACAACAATTGGACAAGAACAGAAAATCGCCAATGAAATACATGCGCGTATTTCTGGAACTGGATCTCTGAGAGATGTTCAAGGCGAAGTTTTCTCAGTCATTCATCCTCGACTCATGCGCGGATATATCTTTGTTGAAGCGAGTGCGAAGCACCACGTTGAGAAGTTGATTGGACGTGCAGGTGGTGTAACTACACCAATGCGTGGTTGCTCCAAAGTACTTCCTGGCGAAGCACCCTTAGGAGTTGTTTCCAATTATCTTGAACCGAAATCGGCAACTGCTGGAATAGAAGTTGGTAGCGTTGTTGAAATCAGAGTTGGCCATTTCAAAGGAAATCGCGCCCGTGTAACTGGAGTTGAAGAAGGTAAAGAAGAGGTTACTGTAGAGTTATTCGAAGCAGCAGTTCCAATCCCTATCACAATGCGTGCTGACAATGTGCATGTAACGGAGCGTGTTGTCTGAGTACCCAATAGGGTTCTCGCGGCGGTTAAATAGGGGAAGCAGGTCGGCCGAAACCCAAACAATGAGGTGAATCAATGTCAGATAACTGGACTGCAAGACGCATACGCACAGCAGTTATTGGTAAGGGCATCAAATTCAACGGCTCTTGGGAAGGAGAAACCGATGTTGGTTCAGACCCATCAGTTCACAATATTACACTCGACCAAATCATCACTATCTCAAAAGAGAAGGCGCATGATTTGTCTGGTAAAGGTGTCAAGCAACGCTCATTAGAAGTCATGGGAACATGTGTATCTATGCGTTGCCACATTGAAGGCATCGTGCCAAAGGATTTCATAAAGCAGGTGAAAGCAGGAGATCATGACGACAAATTCAATTGAACCACGGGTTGCGGGAGAGGGAAACCTCGCTGACCGCAGGGGTGATAAAAAATGGAAGAACAAATTACTGAAGCAGTGAAAAAAGCGCTTGGAGAAGCGCCAGAGCGAAAATTCGTTGAGAGCATTGAGATGGCGTTTACCATCAAAGAGGTTGATTTGAAAAATCCTACAAACAGGATTGAAGAAAATGTCCGCCTCCCACATGGGCGCGGTAAGAAAATCAGCATTGCGATGTTTGCTGAGGCGGAAATGGCAACCAAAGCAAAAGCTGCAGGAATCATTGTCATTGACCCAAATAAAATTGAGGATTTAGGTGGCGACCGACAGAAAGCAAGAAAGTTGGCACGAAAGCACGACTTTTTCTTATCTGAAGTTCCACATATGGCAACAATCGGAAGATTCCTTGGAATCGTCCTTGGTCCTCGTGGTAAGATGCCTCGTCCTGTACCACCTAATGTTGATCCTAGCATGATTGCTGAAGGACTTAGTAACACTGCTATCATCCGCAGTCGAGATAAAATCACATTCCACACTATTGTAGGGGCAAGAAGCCAAACTGAAGTACACATCTCTGAAAACGCATTTGAAATGTGGAAACGTGTAACATCAAAGTTAGAACGTGGCGCAGAAAATATTCGTTCACTCTACATCAAGACCAGCATGGGTCCTGCTATCAAAGTGGAGGTGCTGAATTGATGATTCCAAAAGTAATGAGTTGGAAGAAGGACCGAGTTGCGGAACTTACTGAAATCCTTCAACAAGATGGAGTAATTGGAATTGTTGATACTACTGGTGTACCGGCAACTGCAATGCTGGGCATGCGAGCAGAATTACGCTCCATGATGAGCCTCACCATGGCAAAGAAAACCCTGTTCCGCCTTGCATGGAAAAATGCAGGTCTTGATGAACAAGCGTTGGAGACATTGATGGAAAACGCTGAACAACCTGTTATTGTTCATTCCTCTAACCTAAGTGCATCCCAGTTATTCATCGAGTTAGAAAAAACTCGAACTGGTCGCTCAGCAAAGGAAGGAGACGTTGCACCTCAGGACATCGTTGTAGAGGCTGGGGAAACTGATTTCGCACCAGGTCCAATTGTTGGAGAATTATCCGCAGTTGGTATCCCAGCGAAGATTGACAAAGGCAAAGTAATGATTCAGAAGACTGTTACTGTCGTTAATCAAGGCGATGAAATTCCTGGTGACCTAGGATTAATGTTAGACAAATTGGGAGTCAAGCCAATTGAAATTGGAATTATTCTCTGTGGCGCCGTCGAAGATGGCGTCCTCATGCCACCTGATGTCTTGGCAATCGACACTATGGCGCTTGTCGCACAAGCAGCGGCCAACGCCATCTCCCTTGCCGTAAACGCCGGCATCACCAACAGCGGAACAATTCCGCTATTCATCGCACAGGCAAACGCCCGTGCCCTTGCCCTCGCTGGGCAACTAGATTCCTCCGCTCTCGACGAAGAATTGTCGAGTATGCTCGGCGCCGCAACAACAGTTGCCGCCGCAGCTCCTGCTGACGCCGCACCTGAAGAGGCAGCGGCTGAAGAAGAGCCTGAGGAGGAAGAAGAGGACGCCTTTGACGGCCTCGGTGACCTATTTGGTTGAAAGGAAGTGAGAAAAAATGGAATATGTATATGCTGCAATGTTATTGCACTCAGCAGAGAATGAGATCAACGAAAAGAATGTCGGTGCGGTCCTAAAGGCCGCTGGCGTATCAAGTGACGATGCACGCGTGAAAGCGCTTGTAGCTAGCCTTGGTGACGTCGATATCGGAGAAGCGATGAACGCTGCTATCGGTGCACCGGTTGCCGCTGCACCTAGTGGTGGTGCCGCCCCTGCCGCAGATGCTGCTGCTCCCGCTGAGGAAGCAGCTGCTGAAGAAGAAGAGGAAGACACAAGTTTCGAAGGTCTTGGCTCTCTATTTGGCTGAGTTGGAAACAACAGACGACAACATCGCCCGCCGCCAT
>CBFHYB010000073.1:4514-7738 GCA_965659915.1 Candidatus Thalassarchaeaceae archaeon | reverse complement strand
CTCAACCCATCTTCGTATACTTGTAGTCATTATACATCATCCCTAAATTCAATACTTGCGGAATTAATGCAATAACGCTCGCCGCCTTCATCCTTAGGTCCATCTTCAAACACATGTCCTAAATGTGCATCACAGGAACCACATCTTACTTCCACTCTAACTCTCCCCATAGTTAGGTCAGGCAATCGTTTGATGCCTGCGTTAGGGTCTTCATGGTGGAAGGATGGCCACCCACACCCAGAATCGTATTTCATCTTCGAAGTGAATAATAGGTGGCCGCAGCATATACAGAAATAATCTCCATCTCTTTTTTCATCCCAATAGATACCAGTGAAAGCAGGTTCTGTACCAGACTCCTGCGTCACATGATACTGAAGGTCAGTCAATCTTTTTTTTAGATCTAAATCATCAGTATCGCTCATGTTTTCATCTCCTGATGTGTTTTTTCAACAGCTAGGGCATTACGAAGTACAACTTCCCAGGGTTTGACATATGTTACTGGATCTTCCCTCCCAATAGCATGGAATGCAAGAATTCGTTCAACATCAGAACCAGAGGATCCCGAAGAACGCCCCTCAATATCAGGGTTGTAAGAAGTAATCGTATTAGCAAAAATAGTGTCAAAATCGATCCCGAGTTGTGAGATTGCAATTTCAGAATCTCGAAGAATCGACTCTTTGTCACCATCAATATATGGTAATTTGAAAGTCACATTTTCTGAATCCCAATTACCAACTTCAAAAGCCTGTTCAAGGGCACTGTAAAATTCTGGTCGGCAATCCGGATAAATCGCATGGTCACCGGAATGTACCCCAAGTGCAATCTCAACTTTGACGGATTCTTTAATTGCTATAGATAGTGCGTGTCCATACAATATTGAAGCAAAAATAGCATTACGATTTGGAACAACTGTTTGCTTCATTTGTTCCTCCTCATAGTGACCCTCTGGGACCTCAATGGAGTCATCAGTAAGAGCAGAATGAAAAGAAGACATCGCTGAAGTCAAGTCAATTACTTGATGGTTGATATGATAGCCATTTTGTGAAAGATATCTCAGATTTGCCTGTGCTCTTTGAACTTCAATCAAATGTTTCTGCCCGTAATTATAAGAAATCGTATGAACATCATATCCATCGGCAAGGAGTCGCATCAAAAGTCCAGTGGAATCCATTCCTCCACTCAACGCCATAACAGCTACTTTTCTTGACATCAGTCAACCCCCATCCATTTGTGAGTTTGCAGGCTTAGATTCCATCTTGGATTGTTCCTAACCATCTCAAAAGTTGATCGGAAATTTTTACCATTCCACTCAGGGCCTTTGTTTTCATCATAACAAGGTTGCAAAAAATGATGTTTAAACCCACCAATTAATTCGTCGTACATATCTAATGTTTGTCCGACCCAAACAACCTTGAGTTCATCTCCTATCTGTTGGCGAATCTTAACAGAACTATACAGTTGGTCTTTTGGTGAGACACAAATCCAGTCCACTACATCTTCTGGAATCTCAATGGTGCCGTTTGTCTCAATAGCCAACTCATACCCCATTGGTCTAAGAATGCTAGAAATCGCAGACAAATCTTGGAGAGCAGGTTCACCACCTGTTAGCACAATGCGGTTACAATCCCATGGTGCCATTTCTCTAATGATTTGTCGCATGGTCAAATTTTCCCATTCATCAAAAGACGTATCACACCATTCACAAGCTAGGTTACAACCACCAAATCGAATGAAAATTGATGGTACACCTGTATGGTATCCTTCACCCTGTACTGAGTAAAATATCTCAACAATTGGGTATTGCTGATCTAATGGGTCATTTGGAGTAGGTGCCTTTTCAGGAATAATTGATTCATCAATAATTGGAACTAAAGGAAGTGCAATTAATTCTGGTGTTTCATCTTGCATTTTATTCCCTCTTTGTAAGGTAGATATTTCAATTCTAATTTGATAATGGCGCACTGCGAATAAGTTGCATCAATTCAGTACGAGCTTCTGATTTATCAAAGAAAACACCACGCATTTGCGATGTAGTCATGACAGAGTTCTGTTTCTTAACTCCGCGGCATTGCATACAACCATGTGATGCTTCAAGGATTACTGCACAACCAAGTGGCTTTAGATGAGTTTCTAAATCATCTACAATCCCTTTAGTGATTCGCTCTTGATTTTGTAAGCGCCTGGCATGCATCTCTAGAATCCTTGCTAATTTACTGATTCCCACAATTCTATCAGTAGGGATGTAAGCAATATGCCCTTTCCCATGAAATGGTTGTAGATGGTGTTCACATGTGGAGTGAAATTCGATATCTCGAAGTAAAACTATGCCATCGTATCCTTCAGCATTAAAGGTCGCATCTAACACTTCAGATGGATCTTCTGAATAGCCGTTAAATATTTCTGAAAAAGACTCAATTACACGTTCTGGGGTTCTAGACAAACCCTCTCTAAGAGTGCCATTCGCTCCCTCAATGTAACGAATAATTGTATCGACGGCTGCTTCTGCTTGCTTTTTCTCAACCATTTTATTCACCCTTTATTCTTCCATGTCTTGCATCAATTGAGTCTAGTTGGTCTAACAATTTCCTGCATGCAGTTCTAACAGCATCCGCAACACTGACGAACTTCTTGTCGTCACCAACGTGGACTCTCAAGTCCTCAAGTAATTCATTCGGCATGTCAAGGCTAATCTTTGGCATTAGTTTTAGGGAATGGCACCGGTTCTTAAGTATTCTTATAGTAATACTGTGCGAATACTAAGTGATTACTGACTAACTGATACTTTCTACCAAATCTTCTCTTTGGAATTGTCTCGCCGCCCATGTAACTGCAACAAATGCGTAAAATAATGATGAGCCTAGCCATAATGCAATATGGCTCAAATCGGTGATGTTGAGTAGAGCTTCTCTCATTGCTAAACAGACGTTAAAAATTGGTGCTACAAACCACCACCATTCTATTCCTTCTAGATTTACGAATTGTGCAAACATTGCTGGAACAATGAATGCTATGACTATTGGGCCAAGAACAGTGCCTGCTTCTTTTACAGAGTGTGCGCGTACAGCCAATGCTAACTCAACTGCAACAACAAATACAGCGAATAACAGTACAGATAGCAACAAACTTGCTATTGACCAGATTGAAAGAGTTGGTACACCAAAAATGTCCGATGGGATGAGAAATGCAACCGCGAATAGCAATCCTGCTAATTGGAACAACACACT
>CBFHYB010000073.1:0-4504 GCA_965659915.1 Candidatus Thalassarchaeaceae archaeon | reverse complement strand
CCCGGCTACAACACCTACGGCCACCCACTTGCCATACAACAACTCTACACGATTTGCAGGTGTACACAACAGTGCTTCCATAGTTCCTCTTTCACGCTCTCCTGCAGTGAGGTCGATTGATGGTTGAATTGCCGATGTAGCAGTCCAAATAGCGACAATCATTGGAATAAACATAGATAATGCAAATCCAGCAGATTGTGCAGATGTGGCCACATTAGCATTGGAAAAATCTCCATCCCAATGAATTGGATCCAAAGCTTCTTGTTTAGTAAGGTTGACCTCAGCTAATGTAAGCCCGATAATTTCCTGTTCCCAATCAAAAATGATATCCCGCATTCGACTATTTCCCTCAGAAGAAAGTTCAGATGTCGCATCATAAAGAATAGCATAATTCCAAGATTCTGAAGAATTTGTTTCAGTCTGTTGTAATCGTAAAATTACGTGGGGAAATCCGTCTCTCAATCTATTTGCATCGACACCGCTAACTGAAAGGTTAGCAAGTTCTGAATCCAAAATTTCTATTGTATAATTTAGATTATTGTCAATAAATGGTTGAATTAATTGTTCTGGCAATTCATCCCCATCAGCAATTT
Organism: Candidatus Thalassarchaeaceae archaeon; assembly: GCA_965659915.1. Classification (GTDB taxonomy): domain Archaea; phylum Thermoplasmatota; class Poseidoniia; order Poseidoniales; family Thalassarchaeaceae; genus MGIIb-Q1. Next base: position 3,911 of record CBFHYB010000073.1, on the reverse strand, counting down.
GAACTTCTAAATTTAGGTTATAATAATCCAATTCTGACATTTCCCCCTGTAGGAAAATTGGTAATGCAATGAAAAATAGAGGGAAGATGAGTAAAGGAATCAATACTAACGCCACTAGTGTACGCCAATCTCTGATGAAATCAAGTAATTCTTTACTTGCAACAGTCCAAACTCTAGATAATTCATTACGCATCTACTTCACCTCCATTTGGGGGAGATTCACCAGATGGCGGTTGTTTCTTTCCTGTAGTCAAGCGTGACCAAAACTGTTGAAATTTAGATTCGGGTTCAGGGGTTTCAACTTCCCTACTTTCATCCTGAGTAAGTTCAACAAAAGCATCTTCAAGAGAATCTGTACCTGTTTGCTCCATTAATTTAGTTGGACTACCATCGGCCCTCAATGTCCCGTTGTGAATAATTACGATTCTATCACATACTTGTTGTGCCTCATTGAGTTGATGGGTGCTGTAAATTACAGTCCGCCCCTCATCACCTAATTTCCTGACTAAATCTCTGACTCTACGGGCCGAAGTAACATCTAAACCACCTGTTGGTTCATCTAATAGTAAAATTTCAGGGTCGTGAGATAATGCACGCAGTAAGGCAGTTTTCTGTCTCATACCCCTAGAGAAACCACGGGTTTGACGCTGTAAATCATCTTCCATATCCAATGCTTGGGCTAATCGTAGTGTTCTATTCCATGCCTTTTTGTCATCAATGTTGTTCAATCTTGAGTGATAACGTATGTTCTCCCATGCAGTTAATCTAGCGTAAAGTCCAGTGGCTTCTGGTACGACACCAAGGTTACTGCGCACTTTGTGAATAGGATGCTCTGCGCCACCATCATCAACGAATACAACCTTTCCATCACTTGGTTTGTATAAACCACATAGAAGTCTTAGGAGGGTTGTTTTACCAGCCCCATTCCCACCTACTAGGCCTACAATATCTCCTCTGTTTAGATCTAGTGATATTGTTTTCAGCGCCTCAACATCACCGAAGTTCTTTGATACTTCACGAATAGAAAGGAGGGTTCGAGTCATGCGACCATTCTCTAGCGGCTTGCCGCCACACTTGGGCCAAGGGTTGGATGTGCTTCATCAATTCTCCCTGCGCGTTCATGGAGTTGACGAAGATGTTCACTAACTTCATCAGAAGAAACTCCTAATTCAATTAGATTTGCTAGCATTGAAAGTCCCCCTTCTACAGCGCCCGCATCTAAGTAAGAATCATTTGAAATGGTTCCATTAATTCGTAGATTTTCAAGGGTTTTTTGAAGGAATTCCACCTCTCCTTGTACCATCTCTAAGGTGAGGTTGTCTGCATTCATTAGGTGGTTGATACAGGATTGCATAGTTGCCCGACCAGCCCTCCTGTTTTGACCGTTACTCAACGAGGTGTTATTCCTTCTGAACAAGTTCTACTAAGACACCACCAGTCGATTTTGGATGGACAAAAGCAATTTTATTGCCACCTGCACCAATTTTTGGTATTTCATCAATCATTTCCACTCCATTGGATTGTAACTGAGAGATTATTTGAGAGATGTCATCAACTTCAAAAGCTAATTGTTGAATTCCAGGTCCACGTTTACTTATGAATTGGCCAATTGATGTATCTGGTCCGGTTGGTTCTAACAGTTCTATATCAGGGGCAGGTCCTTGTTTTGTAGAAAGAAAAAGGATTTTTACACCCTGTTCTTCATTAGTTTCAACTTCTTTTGAAGTTGTTAATCCTAGTAGTTCCCAGAACTTTACCCCTTGTTCTAAATCGTTGACAGCAATACCGATATGATCTAATCTGATGCTCATATAATCACCTCATACTCCACTTGGTGCCATCCATGTACCGAATGATTCCTTGAGTGAATTCATTATTTCACCTATGGTACATTCTGCTTTCACAGCATCTAAAATTGCCTGCATTGTATTGCCTCCATTTTGAGCGATATTGTGGACATTTGCTAATGCCGCTGATACATTATCTGAATTTCTATTGGCACGGATATTAGACAGCAAATCACACTGCGCTTCCCCTAATGAGGGGTCTACCGATTGACCTTTCAAATCCGATATGTGTTGAGATTCAAGAGCGTGATTAACTCCAATAACGAGTAAATCACCCTTGTCTTGGGCTACCTGCTCAGCCCAAGCGGATTCGTGGAGATGGCGTTGTTGAAATCCATTTTCAATAGCAGTTAGTGCGCCACCACATGCATCGATTTCATCAATCAATTTTTTAGATTCATTGTAGAGTTTAGTTGTAAGACCTTCAACATACCATGAGCCCCCTAATGGGTCTACAACATCGGCAATTCCAGTTTCATTAGCCAAAATTTGTTGAGTCCTCAAGGCGATGGTTGAGGATTCATCTGTAGGCAGTCCGATTGCCTCATCAAATGAATTTGTGTGAAGGGATTGGGTTCCTCCCAGCACAGAAGAAAGTGCTTGATAAGAAACTCGAACGATATTATTGAGCGGTTGTTGTGCAGTAAGAGTGACTCCTGCAGTTTGGGTATGGAAACGAAGTATTGACGATTTTGGGTTGTTCGGGGAGAATCTTTCTTTCATCAGATGATGCCATAGTTTCCTTGCTGCTCTAAATTTTGCAACTTCTTCAAAAAAGTCATTATGACAACCGAAGAAAAATGATAATCTTGGTGCAAAATCATCTACATCTAATCCCGAGTCTACTGCTGCCTGAACATATGCCAATGCGTTGGATAGGGTAAATGCTAGTTCTTCTACAGCTGTAGCTCCAGCCTCACGGATATGATACCCTGAAATGCTAATCGTATTCCAACGCGGGGTATTCTCTTTACACCAATGCATTACGTCTGTAATTAATCTAAGAGACTCATTGGGAGGGAAAACATATGTTCCTCTAGCGATGTATTCCTTTAGTATATCATTCTGAATTGTTCCTTTTAATGATGATATATCAGTCCCTCTTTCTTGAGCAACTGCAACATACATTGCGAATAATATAGATGCAGGTGCATTTATTGTCATTGAGGTAGAAACGGATGCCATATCGATTTTGTCAAATAATAATCTCATGTCATGAATGCTGTCAATAGCGACTCCAACTTTACCAACTTCTCCCAAAGACATATCGTCATCAGAATCTAATCCCAATTGGGTTGGTAGATCAAATGCTACAGAAAGACCAGATTGACCCTTTTCAAGAAGAGAGAGGAATCTTTCATTTGTTTCTTTTGCAGAACTAAAACCTGCGTATTGCCGCATAGTCCACGTTTTTTCTCTATACATTGATTTGTGAATACCTCTAGTATACGGTGGGCTACCTGGTTCACCGACGTCTTCTCCAACACCAAATTCTTGGTCAGGAACATCAGGAATGGGTATGCCTGCACGCGTTCTGAACACTTTATCTTCATCCGCCATAGGCCGCCCTCGCTATCTCGGAGGGGTTGGTAAGGGTCATTGTTTTTGGCTAATCAGTGGTGATGTCCGCCTTCTCCGTGTACATGACCGTGTTCCAATTCTTCTTCAGAGGCATCTCTAACATCAACTACCTCTACTTCAAACTTTAATGCACGGCCTGCTAAGGGGTGGTTAAAGTCACACTTGATTGTAGTATCAGTTATTCCTACAATACGGAATGGACCCATAGCGGACATCAAAGTCATGCCTAATTCCATTTCTAAATCCTCGGGAAATTCTGTTGCTGGTATATCCATCACTGCTTCATCTGTTTGCTCACCATATGCATCTTCTGCCATTAGAGTGAACTCTCTTTTCTCACCAACTTCAGCACCCATCATTTCTCTTTCAAATCCAGGTATCATATTTGGGGGCGTTGCGCCAACTAGGTATCCTAGAGGCTCCCTATCATGACTTGAATCAAATTCCTCACCATCTTCAGGGAAAGTCCCCCGATAGTGTACC
>CBFHYB010000072.1:0-7813 GCA_965659915.1 Candidatus Thalassarchaeaceae archaeon | reverse complement strand
TAAAAATGGTCCATCACTACCGATTATGTCGATTGCAATTGGAATGTATTTACCATTTTACTTGTCCTCAACAATTTTCCTTGGCGGTGTTTTGAATCACCTGGTAACACGCACAACCCATCTCAGAGTAGATGGTACATTGAAAGGAGAACCGTCACAATCAGCAGTCACATCTGGTAAAGAACTAATCAGCCGAGGTACGCTATTATCTGCTGGTTTAATTGCTGGAGAAGCCCTAATGGGTGTATTAATCGCAGTATTCATCATAATTGGAATACCACCCAATGGATGGATTCCTTTCCTTGGGACTCTTGGGCCAGTCCTATCAACAGTGTTCTTCCTGTGGTTCTTTGGAGTATTTACTTGGCTTGTAACTAGAAGCCTACCCCCATCTAAGAGGCCATTCTCGTTACTGTTTAATTGGGGTGCTGTAATCGTAGATGGGGCTCGTAGATTAATTAACAAAGTGATGGTTCCTTGATTCTCTAATTTCCTTTCAGATTAGAAACCATCAAAGGCTTACGGAAATGCAACCCCGATGGGGAACAACTGTGATGAGTACAGAAAATGAGAGGAAAGAAGATTATTCGTCTATCGCCGAACTTCTCGAAACCGCCAAAAAATGTCGAAGAAACATAGTTCAGATGGTTCACCGCGCTAATGCTGGCCATCCAGGCGGCTCGCTTTCAGCAATTGATATGCTTGTAGCATTATACAAGACAAGATTGAATGTCGACCCATCTAATCCAGATGATCCTGAAAGAGACCGATTCATTATGAGCAAGGGCCATGCATCTCCTGCCGTATACGCTATTTTACATGAAATGGGTTTCCTCTCTAGTGAAGATTTGACTACATTCCGCGTCAAGGGCGGGGTTTGTCAAGGGCATGTAGATATGAAATGGACGCCGGGGGTTGACTTTTCTGCAGGCAGCCTAGGAATGGGGCTTTCATTTGGCCTAGGAACCGCACTTGCGGCCACTCTAGACGGTTCAACTCGCACTTCGTATGTGATGTTAGGCGATGGAGAATTACAGGAAGGACAGGTTTGGGAGGCAGCTATGGCTGCAGTACATCACGAAGTTGGTAACCTCAAAGTGTTCGTTGATAGAAACAGGATTCAGAACGACGACTTTTGTGAGAATCAGATGAGAATGTTTGATGTTGCTGAAAAATGGGCTGGATTTGGTTGGGCTGTGCGTGAATGTGATGGCCATGATATGAATGCACTAGTGGAGGCGATTGAATGGATGGACTCCATTACAGACGGGCCTGCAGTAGTTGTTGCACATACAATCAAAGGCAAAGGTGTATCTTTCATGGAAGATAACCCATCATTCCATGGAGCCGCTCCAAACGATGAACAACTTCAGATTGCCATGGAGGAATTAGAATGACATTAGTTGCTTCAAGAGATGGTTATGGGTCGGCGTTGGTTAAACTTGCTTCGGACCCAGAAATTATTGTGGTTGAAGCTGATTTAGGTAAATCAACGAAAAGTCAGAACTTCCGAAAGTTACACCCTGAGAGAACGATATCGTTGGGAATTGCAGAACAGAATATGATGTTAGTTTCAGCAGGTTTAGCAACAAGTGGATACAAACCGTTCGCCTCAACATTTGCAATATTTACTGAAAGGGCGTTTGAACAAATACGCAATGGCATTGCTAGACCAAATATCCCCGTTCATATTTGCGGTAGTCACGGTGGAATACACACTGGGACTGATGGTTCATCAGCACAATCTATTGAAGATCTCGCTATCTATCGTAGTTTACCAAATATGGTAGTATTACATCCAAGTGATTTCAACAGTACAGAACAGTTGACAATTCAATTAGCAAATACCAATTCACCCTCCTATACGCGCACAGCTAGGAATAAAACACCTGTGATTTATGATGAAGAGGCAGCGTCAAAATTACAAATAGGTAAAGGAGCAATCCTAGTAGAAGGAGGAGATGTCGCGATTATTGCTTGTGGCGTTATGGTATCGAAGGCACTTGAAGCTGCTGAATCACTTTCCAACAGTGGAATAAATGCAACAGTTGTTGATATGCATACAATAAAACCACTAGATGGTGCATTAATCTCATCATTAGCAGAACAATGTGGTTGTTTTGTTACCGCTGAAGACCACTCAGTTATTGGCGGTCTTGGCGGGGCAGTCGCTGAACATTTAGTTGAAAATTGCCCTGTACCATTAGAAAGAGTGGGGGTATCTGATCACTTTGGACAATCAGGTGATGGTGATGAATTGTTGGAAGAATTTTCAATGGGAATGAGCCATATTGTTTCAGCAGCACAACGAGTGACCCAACGTAAATAGGTAGTTATTTCAAAAATCGTTCAATCAATGCTTTGATGAACAAACAGCATTTCCATTGGGGTCGGAGCAGTATCCATGAGCGACAATTCTGAGAAATTGAAGAAGTTGCTAGATGGCGAATTAGGCCCTGATGCGCTAGAAGAGGACCCCATTCTTGCTAAATTAGCTGAGAGAATATACGGTGAAGAGTTCCTTGGGAAAATGGGGCTATCTAGAGGTGAGTCAAAACGCGCTCTTTCTGAAAGTCTTTCTGATGACGATGGCGATGATTTATTGATAGAAGTCATACCTCCTTTTGATTCTGATATAGAACCGTTTGAGGCCCCTACTTCTTCACCTGCTCAACCAGAAAATTCGGGGATGAGCAAGTTTGGATTGGGTATTAGTTTAGCAATCTTAACCGCGGGTGTTGCCAACCTATTCGGCCTTCTTTCATTCTTAGGAAATAATTGTACAGGAGGAGGGTGCCCTGCAGATGGACACACTCGAATGAATTGGGCAAGCCTTGGTCAACTTGGAGATGGATGGGGTTGGTCCCCACCTGTTTTGGAGGGGAGTATAGGGATACCAGATATTGCAGTCATAGGGATTGGTATTATTGCATTACTTTGGACATACATGAAAAGGTAAAACAGAATTTATTCTGTCTATCAATACATTCGTGCAAGATGATTTCTCTTTGTTGTCATTTTACCACTAATAATACAAGTTTTCTCATCTTCAAATGGAGTAATACATTCTCCAAGTATTGTTAATCCGGTTGTTTTTTCAAGAACTTCTGCATCAGCATCGCTTCCATCAAATGCTATTTCGTAAATCATGCCATCTTCTATTTTAGTTTCTAGGGATTCCATAGGAGTCACCATTCCATCCATAATTGATGATGTTCTTGACTCTAATTCAGATTCAATTGCTTTGAGTTCATTAGAAACTTCAGCAACAATATCTTCTATTTTGATTGGTTGTTTCCCACCAGTTCTTCTGGCTGCAAATGCAGTTCCATTTTCAACATCCCTTGGGCCTATCTCTAATCTTAATGGGACACCTTTGATTTCCCAATCATAGAATTTCTTCCCTGCTCTTTTATCGCGGTCATCAATATGTACCCTGAGTCCAGCAGATCTAAGTTTATCGGATATAGAAATTACAGTTTCCATTACTGCCTCACTTTTGTGTGCTGCAACAGGAATCAGAACTACATGAATTGGAGCAGATTTCGGAGGGAAAATTAAGCCATTATCATCCCCATGGGTGCCAACAACTGCTCCTAGTAATCTTTCAGACATTCCGTATGTAGTCTGGTGACAATTTTTGTGTTTACCATCAACATCTTCGTACGTTATTCCAAAAGCTTCGGCCCACTGATCACGATAATGATGGCAAGAAGCAACCTGAAGTGTTCTGCCGTTAGGCATAATCACATCAATTGCAATAGTGTACCATGCACCAGGGAAAGTATCCCATACAGGACGTTTTGAAATGATGACTGGAAGACAAAGGTCTGACATAATATTGTCTACAATCTCTAGGTCTTCCTGAATTTGAGCAGACGCATCATCCTCGTCCTTGTGGGCAGTGTGTGCTTCAAAGAAGTGTATCTCCCTTACTCTGATAAAAGTTCGAGTTTGTTTTGTTTCATAACGGAAAGTATTGACGATTTGGTAGGTCTTTAATGGTAAGTCGGAATGACTTCTAATCCATAATGGAAACAAAGTGTACATTGCTGTTTCTGAAGTAGGCCTTAGAAACATTGGAACATCTAGTTCTGAATCACCTGCGTGCTTTACCCAATAGACTTCTTTGCTAAAACCTTCTACTTCCTCATCAAATCTAAGTTCACTAACATCAATGCCAGCCTCACGTGCGGCTTGTAATCTAGCCACTAGGTGGTTTTCTTTTTCCAAAAGGTCTTCCGGTATCAAGAGTGGAAAGTTGACTTCATCGTGGCCAGTTCTTTCCATTTCAGCATGTGTCAATGCATCAATGTACTTCATTGCCTTCCAACCATACGGACGCCAAACATCCATTCCTTTGATTGGATATCTCTTATCCACTAGGTCAGCGATTTCCACTATTGCTGGGTACCAAGCATTGAAATCAGCCTTAGCTGGTATTCCCCGCTTTGCTTTGCCCTGCTCACCCATGTTGTCGCCGGTCTACCCATCCGGCTTGAATACTACGCTACTAAATCGGGGCTAGAAGGCTTAGTTGGGTTGAATATTGCTAGTACCGCAGCGAGCATCCAAACTAATTCTAGAACTACAAATGCCCATTCCCCTGTATGTAATGCTCTAATTCCCAAGATTGCTGAACCAACAGCCATTAAAATTAGGTATTTCAAGCCTCGACTATTGAGATAACCTCTAGTTTCTAAAATAAAGGCTATAAGAATGCACAACATTCCAACAAAGGATGCTATACTTGTAATGGGTTCGAGGCTATCAAAGGCAATCGTTGATTCAGTCATCTCTTGCTTCTGATAATTTCTTCTCAATTACTTTTGCCATAGATAAATTGTCATCTAGGTTGATTATTGCACCTTTTGCATCAACCCAGAACGCACGAATTGGGCCATCCTTTACATTTTCTAAATGATTAGCAATTACTGCATCTAATCCATTATTTTTTAATGAATTTTGGGCTGATTCAATCAATTCAGGTTGAGTAAATCCAGATTCTAATTTGAACCCTATTTTCAAATCGTTCTTACGTGATTTACTAATAATGTCAATATGTTTGTCTGACTTTTGCAATTCGATTGAGAAATTTTCTTGACCGGATTTTATTTTTTCATTAATTGGATTTACTACTGTGTAGTCAAGAACAGCTGCAGAGAATATCCATGTGTCAGGTGGGTTATCACTTTGGCTGATATCTAAAAGTTGAGAAAGCATGGATTCGGGATCCTTGCAATCCCTAATATCTGTATGATTCAAGGGTGAATCGGTAGTTACAACACCTTTCATTATTATTACTTCATGCCCCATTCTATAGAGATAATCAGCGATATCAAAACCTGTTTTACCACTTGATGTATTCTGAACCCATCTTACAGAATCAATTGCGCTACGAGTTGCGCCTAAAGTCAATGCAACCCGTCTTCTATTCGAAAGGTTTTGATTAATTAAATGCGAAAGCAACCCAATAATCTGAACAACATCAGGTTGTTTACGCCTACCTTCCTGTTCTTCCCCCCAGAATACTTGGTGTCCAAAATTTTCTAATTCTTCACAAAGATCCTCGGTCACAATATCTTCAGAAAGTGAGTTATGCATACTTGGAATAAAGAGCATAGGTAATTTGCGACCACGCGCAGCAGTGAGTGCCATTTGCATCGGTGTATCTAGAATACCATGAATATGACAACCGATTGTGTGGCGTGTTGCAGGGCATACCAAAACAGCATCAACCAAGTCAAGTTGAGCCATGTCAGAATCCCAGTCGGTAATGACTTGGGATTGGCTAGCCCATTCGATAGCTAAAGGAGAAATTATTTGTTGAGCGGAATGAGTCATAATAACTGTGATTTGCGCCCCATGGCGTCTTAATTCCCTAAGCAACCTAACACTATCAACAACTGCAATCCCGCCACTAATAGCAACTAATATGTGTTTACCATCAAGAGTGTCGGTTGCAACATCAACACCGATGTCACTGGTATCACTCATTATTTGGTGGGGTTTGGTGGTCTCCTTTACGGCTATCGGTTCCATCAAACTGAATTAGTTTGGCTAATTGGGAGGCGTATGGACAAGGACCTTGCCACAATACAGCGAGTGCATCGTAGTATGTCTAGCACGTTGTTGTGGTTGACTCTGTTGTTTTTCTTTTTGTTAATATCATTCTCATTAAGTAAAGACGGAGCATTATTACAAATTGGGGCCTTCGCATCAATTCTTACATTAGCTGCTGGAATGAGTATTTATTATGGCTTTTCAAGAAGAAAAATTTGGGCATATAGACTAGCAATTGTACATTGGTTATTTCTTATACTAATTTGTTCTTTGATTGCTATTATAGATTTAATAGGAGGTATTCAAGGTAGTGTCATGTCGGCAATAATGGCAATAATGTTGGTTTTCATTGTTGTTGGAATGGTAAAAAGATTTACAACTTTTTCAAATCCAATGTTTATGGCCTGGTATATTGGCCAATCGACCAATATTCTTGCATCATCTAAATTACAATCAAATGAGATGATGGCTGCATGCCCACATTGTTTGTCTATACTTGCTGTAAAACCACTTGATTTAAGTGGCTCTGATTTATGTCCTAATTGTGGTGAGAAACTAGTTTCAGACGAAGTCGTTGCTAAATTCTCCACCGAAGAAGAATGACCAATCTATTCTGAAATGGTTAGGTTCTTCCAGTACTCTTCAGGTACTTCTTGAGATAATCTAAGTGCTCCCATAGCGCCTAATCTCACAGGGTCTTCTACAATGTGTACCGTGATACCACCTAAGTCTGCTAGTCTTTCTTCAATTGAAGCTCCTAAACCTCTGATACCAGAACCACCACCAGCTAAAATGATGTTTTGGCGGAATCCATCATGATATTCTGGATTTGAATCGGCAATAAGAGCCTTCAAATTATCAACGATTGGGTTGATAATTGATTCACATGCAGTTGATAAACAATCTGTGATATCAAGCGACATTGCTTTCCCATCAATTGAGAAGTCAACCACAACTGGATCCTTTGGTGGTGAAGTATGAGTGAATGAAAATTGTTCCTTCCAGCGCCTAGCCATATCCTTAGTGATCTGTGCGCCAACATATTTTCGTTGAACTGCTTCAATCAGAGCCGAATCAATTGCATCTCCTGCTTGGTTAATGTGCAATTGATCTTCTGGGCGCGGTATAGTACCGTATACACGGCAAATATCTGTGGTACCCGCTCCAATATCTACAACCATTGTGTGGTCTAGCATGTCAAGAGCATAAGCAACTGCAAAAGGTTCTGAAATGATCATACAAGCGTTGACAGTACCTGCAGCAGCATCGAAAATTGCTGTTTTATCAACGTGACTAGCCTCAGCAGGAGCGCCGATTACAGCAACTACTCTATCATATTCTTCAGGGTCTGCTAAATTCATCATATGGTTGATGAAGTGGGCAATGAATTTCTTATCTTCTGGTGTATCCTTGATTACCCCGTGTTCAAGAGGGCGATAAAGGTTCAAAGCGAGCCTGTTTTTCAAAGCCTCTTCTCCAAATAAAACATCCCTACGAAGGAAGTTCTTAGCAATGGAATCTTTTGGAGTCCCTATCACGGTTAAGACCTGTTCTTCGTGTTTATCATTAGAAACCATGACCGACCTAAATGTACCTAGGTCAACGCCGATGTAAAGAGTCTCGCTCGCCATTGTATTCACCGCTGTCCATGCTCCGTGGGGGACGGTATATCAATAATCCCTAACATTGGTTTGCAAAGTCTATTGATTTATAGCCACATTTCACAGCCATCACAATACCAAGCATTGTG
>CBFHYB010000071.1:0-7844 GCA_965659915.1 Candidatus Thalassarchaeaceae archaeon | reverse complement strand
CCCAATCGGTTTTTCAGTTCATAGAGCAAAATAATCACGATAAATTGTTGGTTAGACTTTTTCACTTTCACTTATGGGGCGTAGCCCCGTAGTTTCACTTTCAGTCCCCCCTCCTCGTAACTCTATACTACCGCAAGGTGTTTGATGGTATTATGACCCAGACAATGAGCCAAAAAGTGAACGATAATGAAAGAAGAAGTGCAAGGCGTGCAGCAATATTACGTCATATCCATTCAGTTAAGAACAATTCAGGAACAGAAGAAAAGAAACAATTGATGAAAGTCAATCAATTGAATGCTGGCCAGCAAGTTGGGAATCTAGAAGTCCTAGTGCTACGAAGATATCCACGCCGCCAAATCAATTCCGCAAATTATCGAGGCCCCGTAGCAGCTGCTTGTGGGCGTGATGAAACAGGGGTTGTTGGATTGGTGCTATGGGGTGACCAAGTTGACAAAGTCAGAACAGGTGATGTCATTAGAATTTCTAACGGATGGTGCCGACGTTCACATGGTGAACTAGTTGTAAGTTCAGGCCGAACGGGAAAGTTGTCGGTTATTCAGACTTGAACTCTTCACTGAGTAACATTCTAGCCCATGGGTAACCATCAAAAGGGGGTGGCCGTTCGGCGGCTCGTTCGGTGTTTGATAGTGGTAAAGTCGGCAACAATCTGTAATGCTTCAGGCAAGCCTCTAGTTGAGCGCGATTCCACTTCATTCCCTTGCCCAAAATGTAATGCGCCTGTTGGCCGTTCAGCACAATGCCGAAATCAAGGGGTTCCTTACATCTGCGTTTCCTGTGGATTCCAAGGACCTTGAGGTGATTTGAATGGGCGAAGTTGCGATTAGATACAAGATAATGGTTCATCCGGATGCTGAAGTAGGGGCAGATGAAATTGCTGCTGACCTTTCAGAAATGGAAAACGATGTTGGCGTAGTACAGTCTGTTGAGACTAAACCGTTGGCATTTGGTATGAAATTCGTTGAAGCATACTGCGTCATCCAAGAAGGTGACGGAACAGTTGACAACTTTGAAGATGCAATCCGGGCATTGACTGGCGTTGGTGAAATTCAAGTTCTAGAAATGGGCCGCTTAATGTGATTCAATTCACAATTTGGTTGTTCCAGATTTGCCATCTGATTTTTCATCGTTATCTATTTTTAATTCACGATTGATGTATAGGTGCTCTAGTAAATTCTCGCAGCAAGGTTGTTGCGTAGGTGCCGGGTGGCAGACTAAATTTGAAATTTATACAAGCTCCATCTTCATGCCAGCGATCATTTTCACCGGGGCCGTCCTCCCACCGTGTGCTATTTTCAGACAAATCAACAACAGTTTGAATCTGATATGTCAAATCAGAGTAACTTCCTGTTAGTGGGCGTTTTGTACCACGCGTAGTCAAACGAGGGATTTCATCTATAATCCAAGTTACAGATTCGAGTTCTAACTGTTCCAAGATTCTCTTTTCCAACTCTGCTATTTCACCACTTGAATCTGATGATTCTGTGCCAATAAGTGACCCACATACTGCTAACCTGCCCATCAAACAATTTCTAGTAATTCTCTCCATTAGAGGCTCAGTGACAGTTGCTAATTTGCCGGTGTCAATTTTAGAGGATCCATCCATTGGTCCAACAACATCGCCAACGATTGGCTTTGAAATTGAAATACCTGAACGAATCCGTTCACCTAAGAAATGGTTGAATGCTAGAGATTGAAGGGAATGGATGGTCATTAATTGCAAATTATTTGGTAATTTTCTAAATGCTTGGACCCAGTTATCGGGTCTATTTTTCAATGAATAAAGAATATCCCTTTCATATCCTAATTGCTTAGGGATAATTTCTATTGCAGCCTCAACATCATGGTTTTCCCGCCAATGCCTTCTGAATTTAGCAACTTCTTCTCGTTCGTTTAGCCCCTCCATACCGAGGTATGCGTTTACAGCATCTTCCCATTCACCTTTGACAACGTGCCTACCAACTACAGGAGTCACTGGGCGAGTTGAACCGAATCTCTGGGGTCCTACCCAGTTTGGGAAAAAACCGTCTCCTAATTTTTCCACAAGTGCGGCGTGGATTTTTTCCACTTCTTGAATTGCTGTTTCTTCGTCTAACGGTTTACCATTTTCATCTGCACATCCTCGTACAGTGATACTGAATCTATTGCTTGTGTGGGCGCCCATTGATAATTTTTGATGGGTGCGGCCTAAAACTTCAATTTGCACATCAGCGATATCAACTTCAGAAACCTTTTTTGTCGGTGCATCAATAACGAAAAGTTGAGTAGTTACAGCCCGTTTATCCTTTGTTCCAGAAAACCAAATCCTCTTTCGAGAAATTTTCAATTGTTTTGCTAGACGGTTAACAAACCGATTTGTTTCCCAGTTGTCTAAAGTGATACGCGCAACGGTGAAACGACCCTTAGGGTCTAAAGCAGGGATAGAACCCTCTTCAGTTACTCTAAAATCGGCAACTCTTACTTTTATGAGTCCGCCAATTCCTGTGCCATCACAAATCCACTGGTCAAGCCCTAAATTGGCGGCTATGCCAGCAGAGTCCATTCACAATTCTCCTCAGGAGAGTTTGATAGTGGAGAATTCAGATACTAAGTCAGTACTAATGGACTTGAGAATTTTTATTGCATTCTTACCTTTCTTAACTCTTAGGTAAAGCTCAGGTTCATCAAGGCCAGGGTGGCCTGTGAAGTAATTTGAGTATTCAACATCCTTGTTGTCATTTAGTCGTGTTCTGAACAGTTGTAATGCTGTATGGCTTTCGCCAATTAGCCTAATTCTAAGTTCCTCGCCCTCGTTGAGTAGTACCTTGATTGCCATGTCTATCGTTTCGGCGACTTGCGACCCCATTTTGAACCTTTGGAAAAAAACAGCAGTTGTGACACCCCCGTCGCCTTCTCACTTATCTATGGGTGGTGGGTGGGCGGGCTATGAAAGAGGGGGTTTCGGATGACCGTACCTCTCGCTTGATTTCAGTGTTCGAGAAAGGCTCACCTGGTCTTCTTTTTGCCGCCGTGGTCATAACTCTTATTTTCGGGTTGTTTCTATTCCCTTTACCTTCATTTCATACTGATTTAGACGCTTTTGCTCCTGATGGCCCAAATGATTCATCTGAAATAAAGATTGAAGAAGCATTTGGAAAAGAGCGCATACCTCTATTTGTTCATGTTGAAGTTGATGATGGTAGCAATGTCTTATCAATTGACTCACTTATTCAACAACAATCTGATTTGGATGATATTTTAGCATGGTCAGAATCGCATGGGCCTGTAGTTTCTGAATATATTGCAATCCCTGATATCATCCAGAGAGGGCTTGATGAAACATCACCTGGTACAAAATTGAGTGAATCAATCTCTTGGGAACAATTACTTAACGATACTTTGGATGAAGGGCAAACATGTGCAGACGGGGCGTCAAATGATGAATTATTGATGCTTGCAAGTTTTGGCAGAGACGCATTACTCAACAAGGATCTACAATTTGAGTCCACAACTTGTATGTGGCTTGATTCAAACAGAACAACTGGTGATGCCACACCATATGCTTCCAGTAATCTGTGGGTGCTTTACATTAGACCAGATTTTGATGACGAGACACGCCAACAAATGGTTCACCTTTTACGTCAGCAATTCGATGCTTTAGGGGAAGAAGGAAACCTAACTTATGGATTAATTTCAGATGATGTGCTTAGCTATGATATTAATGAAGGCACAATAGACAATCTAGTTTGGCTGATTGCTGGGGCGCTGCTCGTAGTCGTGGTTATCTTAGCATTAGCATTTCGTTCAGTGAGAGGAGTAATTTTCCCTCTAGCAGCCCTTTCAATGGCTATCGTTTGGACTTACGGGGCGTTGGCTGCCATAACTCCTACCTTTTCTGTGTTACATGTTGCAGTAGCGCCTGTTGTTTTGGGTCTTGGTATTGATTATTCTATACACCTTCAGAGAAGTTATGAGAAACGAAGATCTGAGGGGTCGGATACTCCAGAAGCATGGGCTTTAGCGCTAAATGAATTATATCTCGCACTAACTTTGACGGTCATTACAACCGTGGCTGCTTTCCTATCAAATGTGGTATCTCCTTTACCACCTGTCCGTTCATTTGGTTTGGCCTTGGCATTTGGAGTAGTATCGGCATTCATAACTTCAACAATTGTCGTTGGTTCCATGCATGTATTGATGGAGAAAACTTCACAAAAATTCCGACCAAAGAGCCATTGGGATGGCTTGAAGATCAAAGCTCGAGAAGTTGTGATTACTCAGAGAAGAACGCAAGCATTTGCACTAATTTTCGTAGTCATGTTGACTATTAGCAGTGTTATTGCTGCTGCGGCAAAATTGGAAACCGAATTTGACCTCACTGATTTCTTAGATGATGAGATGGAAGTTATGCAAGTTCGTACTGATATTTACGCATCATACGAAGCAACTGGTTGGAGGCCGATCTACATCTTATCTGAACCACTTCCTGGGCAAGTAGCGATTGTTGATGATTTAGAATTCATTGAAGCTAGTAATCTAATGAATCACCGTCTAGAATTGGCACCGCGTGTAGTAATACCCCGCGCTGTTGGCGATGGTGAACCGATGATTGAATCAATACATACAGTGTTACGAGACGCAATTGAGAGAGATGCTGAATTTGGAAATAGACATGGATTGAGAGTTATTGGAAATGATTTAGTGGAAAACGATTACAATACCGGTGACGCTGTAGAAGCCCTCATTGAATTAACTGAGAATCAATCAATAGGAGATTCACTATCTGGCTCAACATGGTCCGAACGAGTAAGTAATGTTGCTCACATCTCATTTGACTCACAGAGTGGATGTGAAAATGGGTGTTTACTATACATGAGGACTGAAATCATGGTCCAAGTTTCAAGCAACAGTGAGTCGGTTGAAGCAGTTGAAGGTTTAGAAACAGCGATATCTCAATCTACTGGTAAATATGGGGTTCAGGCTGCAATGTTTGTTGGCGGCGACCCTGTTAGGCTCAATCTAGTCTTAGAAGGGCTAACCACTTCTCAACTTGAGTCAACAGTCATCAGTCTAATTGTGTCGACTATTGTACTATTTGCTTTGACTCGTCGGATTGGTCTTTCAATCATAGTAGTGACTCCGGTGGCTATTGCCGCAACATGGGTAGTTGGGGCGATGGCATTGTTAAATCTCAACTGGAATGTTTTGACAGTGATGGTCACAGCCCTTACTATTGGTTTAGGCATTGATTATTCAATCCACGTGTGGCGAAAGTACGAGGATTTGAAAGAAAGATTGGAACCGTGGGAGGCAATCAAGGAGATGCACGCCACAACTGGGGTGGCACTGATTCTTTCTGCTGGGACCTCTATTTGTGGATTCTTGGTTCTCAGATTATCACCTATGCCAGTTGTCCAAGATTTTGGAGTTGTGACTTCTCTAACAGTATTCTTTTCTCTAACTTTAGCACTTGGTTTGATGCCTTTATTGCTTACAGCTGACAGTCTTAGAGATAATGGTAATGCTCTGATAGATTGATTTCAGCCAATCATTCGTCTGATGAAATTAGATTTTCAATATCAACTTGCATTTCTCTTGCCACTAGAATCAAAGACATCCATACTGTAATATGGCCTAGAGATTTTCGTTTCCTTTGTGCCCTTCTCATCACTTCCTGACGGGCAAGATCTGATTCTTTTGAAATCAATTGTAACAGCGCAGGTACATTGAAAGATTGCACCTCTGTATTCTTAACTATAGATTTTGGTGTAGGCGGTTTTGATGCGGAATAAGGTGTCTCATCATCTTCCTCCTGGTTCTTAATGTCAGCATCTTCTACAACCTCTTTTTCTTGTGAAATAACCCTATCAGATGTTCTTGAAGTACCAACTTCACCTTTCCCTTGAGGGCAATTAGGTGGTTGCTCTAGGACCGTAGTTCGAGGAAACCACCCTAGGGGTACAGATACATCACCTAGTTCTGTATTCGTTGAAAGTCTGTCGTCCTTGGATATCAACCACCCTTTAGCGAGAAGTTTTGTTAGTAGAATTTCAGCATCTGTTGGTGCTAACCAACCAAGGTCAAGACTCCATGTCCTAGTTATCGAACTTGCATCAAGAGGTTCATTGCCCCAAGTTCTCCAAGTCATAGCTAGAAGGCGGCGAATGTCATTTTCCGCTTCGCTTACTTGACTCAAGTTAATCACCTAACACGCGCGCACCGTCTAGTACCCACCCAGCGATATGGTCATCACTTCTAAGTGACACCATCTTCCCTTCATCTGGAGCAAGCCACCAAGTGAATGAATGTCGTAGGTTAGCAGGTAGTCTATCCATAACGAAAGACAGATCTCCTCTCCTCTGACTAATTAGGATAGCAGAATGTGGGCCAAATTGTTTTACTTCCCGTAGCCGAGGTGTTAGCGTGTCAGTGATGTAAGTAAGGGAAACTTCACTTGGAAGTTTTATCCGCACCATTACTTGCTCAGTTACGGCATGACCGAGTGTAATTTCTTTGTCTTTAGCAAAGAGGTCAATAGTTGTGCGTTGACACCCAATCATCAGTAAATCCATCACTTCTTTGTGAGATATTGCGCCAGCATCAATCTGGACATCTTCAAATTCATCAATAAAATCTCTTAGAATACTGAAAGGTAGCCCTGATACTCTTTGGTTACGAAATTCGATATGTAATGGGTGTGATAGAAGCCTAGGGTCATCAAATTCAATGGGTCCTGGCCATAAGCCGTCAATACCCCAGACGAACCTCGCCCTCTTTTCCATAACCTATGCTGGTTAGCCCTAGTGCATCAAGTATGTGCTTTGTCATGAGCACAACAACAAAGACGGGGGAACTTTTGCGCGCCCACAGGTATTGAGAGTGAATGCCTAAAATAGGGTCAAGGGTAAGGGGGTAGTCTGATGGACAGGTATATCGCAAGAGACCCAAAGACTGGGCTCCCTCTACAAATAGGTGAAAGAGGTATTCCAGGTCATGTTGATGAAGCCTATCGGGCACCTCAAGGACATTGGGACGCAATCAAACATTTCGACATTATTTCATTATGCAATGGTTCAATTCAGGCTTTGGAAGTGCGTTGGAAAGAAAAACCACAACTGGTATCTCGAGCAGATGGTATCAGAGCGTTACCAAGGGTAATGCGAAGTGACTCTGATGCCGTACAAGAACAATTGAAATTGGCTCTATCTGACATCAATCCAGAAATTAGGGTATCAGCTCTTTTTTCACTACCTTATTGCGCTCTTGTTGAGGCGGATGAATTGTTTGAACATTTACATGAACTACTTGACGATATAGATCCGATAGTAAGAAAAGCAGCATCAAAATGTCTTGAAATAGTGTCTCCTGTATTCCCATCAGCAACTGAAGAGATACTAACACAAGAGTTACGTTCTAGCAATATTAATCGCCGCAAACCTGCTTACAACGCTCTGAAAGAAATGTGTAAAGTTTGGCCGGGGGTAGTTGTTTTTCATTTAGACGAACTTCTACGTCTAGAAGATGACAAGTTAAGGCTTGAGGCTGCAAAAATACTCCCACCGCTCGCTCGAACTAAATCGGCCTCGGTTTGGGATTTGATTGGGTGGGCACTTTGTGATGAGTCTGATCAAGTTAGGTCTCAAGCCGCTCGCACATTACCAACACTAGCTGCAACACAGCCAAGAATGGCTAAAATACTCATTGAAAACTCATTATTTGATACCTGTGCTGCAGTAAGGAAACCAGCATTACGCGCATTGAATTCAATGGACGTCACTGGATTTAGAATGAATCGCCTTTGTATTGATGGTGCCCGCCATAGTGACCCAGCAATCAGAAGGGCATGC